>JAUIMF010000136.1 GCA_030433415.1 Gammaproteobacteria bacterium
CGACCTGCCCATCAAAAACATCGCGATCGGCGTGGCCATCGTCGCGGTCCTGGCTTGCGGCCGAGCCGTCACGGGAAGCGGCAGCGCCCTGCGCGACGTGATGGATACGGTCTCGGAGGTCAAAGAAATCAAACACGCCTACAAGGCCGGTATCAAAGCCCGCCAGGGCGTCGACTACTGACCGGCTCATGGGCCTCTGCCCACGCTTTCAGTGCTTGGGGCGCGGGCAGCTCGCTTGGCTTCTGCAACGCTGGTGGCTCGCACAAACTGGGCAGCTCGCCCGTCTCTCCCGGTGCGTCCCGATCCTGGGACTTATGGCACTGCTTGCGGCGTGCTCTAAGTCCCCACTGCCAGACCAGCCCCCAGAAAAGCCCCTGCGTGTTGTAAGCCTGGACTACTGCGCAGACCAGTATCTGCTGCAACTGGCGGACCGGGAGCAGATCCTGGCGCTCTCGCCGGACGCGACCCAAACGTTCTCGTACCTGCGCGAACAAGCTCAGGGGATTCCCACGGTGCGTGCCGTCGCCGAGGACGTGCTGAGTCTCGATCCGGATCTGGTCGTGCGCAGCTACGGCGGCGGCGCCTCGGCTCCCGCTTTTTTTGCCCGTGCCGGCATCCCCGTACTGCAGTTACCCTGGATTCGGACGGTGGACGGGGATGAGGACGGCAGCATACCCGCCGCCCTGCGCTTCGTGGCAATGCATCTCCACCAGCGGGAGCGCGGCGAGGTATTGATCAGCGACTTCCGCCAACGACTTGCCGCACTACACGCAACCTCCCCTGGCGGCAACGTGCTGTATATGAGCGCCGGTGGCTATACCACGGGTCGCGATACGCTGATCGACGACATCATCGCCAGTGCCGGATTCGAAAACTATGAGTCCCGACCGGGCTGGCACCCCCTGCCTCTGGAGGACCTCGTCTACCGGGAACCGGATCGTGTGGGTGCGGCATTTTTTCAAAGCGTCAATGACCAGCAGCAGTACTGGAGCGCAGCACGACACCCGCTCGCCAGATCGCTGCGGGATCGCCGCGGCGTGCTGCTGGACGGTGCCAGCACCGCCTGCGGCGGCGCGTTTATCGCCGATGCCATACAGGCGCTGCAGGGCGAGGTTTTACCGTGAACCGCGAGCTGCCTCTGAATGCCATTCTTGCCAGTCTGTGCATCATCGCCGTGTTTGCCGCCTGCCTGCTCGGCTCCACTCCACTGAGCGTCGATGCAGTATTCAAGGCTCTGGCAGGGCTGGGACCCGAGACAGAACAGGTGGTGATCTGGAGTATTCGCCTACCCCGGGCCCTCGCTGCCCTGCTGGTCGGCTTTACCCTGGGGGTAAGTGGCGCGGCGCTGCAGGGCCTGTTGCGAAATCCCTTGGCGGAACCGGGCGTTCTGGGGGTGTCGGCCACGTCCACGCTCGCCGCGACGGTGATGATCTACTTCAATGTCGTACACCTGTCCCCGTGGATGCTGCCGCTCGGCGCCATTGCCGGAGCATTGTTAGCCACGGCCCTGCTCGCAGCTGCCGCATCCCGGACCCGTTCTGTGGTCACGCTGATCCTCATTGGTTTTGGACTGTCGAGCTTTGCCGGCGCCTTCATGAGCCTGCTCCTGAATGTCGCGCCTACACCATTCACCCTGGCCGACATGGTGAACTGGTCCCTGGGGTCCGTAGCGAACCGCAGCGTTGACGACATCGCGCTGGCCCTGCCCTTTATCGTCGCAGGCCTTGCCCTGCTGTTGCACGAACGCAGCGGTTACCGACTGCTCAGCCTGGGTGAAGAGAGTGCGGAAGCCCTGGGACTGAATCCTGCCCGCCTGCGTCCGCTCACGGTACTGGGCACCGGGCTGGCAGTTGGCGCTGGCATTTCCCTCGCCGGCGCCATCGGTTTCGTCGGCCTGGTCGCACCACATATCGTGCGCCCCCTCGTAAACCACGATCCCGCCCGCAGTCTGTTACCAGCAGGTCTGCTGGCCGCATTGCTCCTGGTGCTGGCTGACATCGGTGTACGCCTTGCACCGACCACGTCCGAACTGAATCTCGGCGTTATCGCGGCCGTACTCGGCGCTCCCGTCTTCGTCTGGCTGGTGTTCCGACGCGAGGTTCACCGTGACTGAGCTGAGGGTGGACAAGCTGTCGGTTACCGTTGGTGATGCCACACTGGTCGATGAGGTGAGCCTGTCGATAAAGGGCGGACAATTTGCCGTACTCCTTGGTCCTAACGGGGCCGGCAAAACGACATTGCTACGCGCCATGATCGGCGGCGTAAAGATGACATCCGGCAGCGTGCACCTCGACGGAAAAGCTGTGCCTGGGCTGGACCGCATGAAGCGGGCCCGGCGTCTCTCCTACCTCCCCCAACAGCGCAGCCTGGCCTGGCCGCTACCGGTACGCGACGTGGTGGCCCTGGGGCGGTACTGCCACGGCCTCCGGGGCAGTCGCCCATCCCCAGATGACGAGCGTGCGATCCAACGGGCCCTGGTCGCCACAGATCTGGTGGAGCTGGCGGAGCGTCCCACAAACACACTGTCGGGCGGCGAGCTCGCACGCGTGCACTGCGCCCGCGCTTTGTGCGCCGAGGCACCGCTGCTGATCGCCGACGAACCGACCGCCGCCCTGGATCTTCGCCATGCGTTTGCCATGATGGACGTACTGCGCGACTTCGCGGAGCAAGGCGGCGCCGTCCTGGTGGTACTGCATGATCTGGCCCTGGCAGCCCGCTATGCGACGCACCTTTTCTGGATGAAAAACGCGTGCCTGGTTGCAGGCGGCACGTTGGAAGAAACGCTCACAGAAGCACGCTGCGCCGAGGTCTATGGCGTTCGCACCACGATTCGGGGACGCAGCCTGAGCGTCGATGGCCCCGTATGACCAGGGCCCTGATGTTGCAGGGCACGGGCTCTGATGTCGGCAAGTCCGTGCTGGTCGCTGGCCTGTGCCGCCTCGCCACGCGGCGCGGCTTGCGCGTCGCGCCTTTCAAACCGCAGAACATGTCCAACAACGCTGCAGTCTGCGCAGGTGGCGGCGAGATCGGTCGCGCCCAGGCCCTGCAGGCACGGGCCGCTGGCATCGAGCCCGTGGCAGACCTGAATCCCGTCCTGCTCAAACCCGAAAGCAATACCCGGGCTCAGGTGGTCGTGCAGGGTCGGGCCCTGGCCTCATCCAAAGCAGCCGACTATATGGCCGGCCGGCGCAATTTACTGCCTGCGGTGCTCGAGAGTTTTCATCGCCTGTCGGATCAGCACGAACTCGTGCTGGTGGAAGGAGCAGGCAGCCCCGCCGAGATCAATCTACGCAGCGGTGATATTGCCAACATGGGCTTTGCGCGCGCCGCTGGTGTACCGGTCTGCCTGATTGGGGATATCGATCGCGGTGGCGTCATTGCCAGTCTGGTGGGCACGCACAACGTGATGGCGGCTGAGGACGCCGCCATGGTGCGCGGCTTTCTGGTAAACAAATTCCGTGGCGACCCGCGGTTGTTTGATGAGGGAATTACCGCGATTGAGCAACGCACGGGCTGGCCCTGCCGGGGCCTGATCCCCTGGATGACCGAGGCGGCGCGGCTGCCGGCAGAAGATGCGGTAGTGCTCGAGTTAAATGACAGCTCTGAGCGAGCCTTGCGCATCGTAGCGCCCCTGCTGTCGCGCATTGCCAACTTTGACGACGCAGATCCACTCATCCAGGAGCCTGGCGTCGATTTTTGCTGGATCGCACCTGGCGACCCCCTGCCCCGAGACGCCGACGTGGTACTGCTCTTTGGCAGCAAGTCCACGCTAGGCGAGCTGGCGTTCCTGCGCCAGCAGGGCTGGGACCACGACCTCATCGCCCACGCCCGCACAGGCGGTCGAATACTGGGTATTTGTGGGGGCCTCCAAATGCTGGGCGTAACGGTCACAGATTCCTGCGGCAGTGACGGCAGCCCGGGTTCCACCGAGGGCCTTGGCCTGCTGGACCTGCACACCACCATGCATACCGATAAAACCCTCGCCAGGCGTAAAGCCCGCTGCGCTCTGACAGGTGCCACCATCGAAGCCTACGAAATTCATCAGGGCGTCAGCAGCGGGATCGATGCCGCGCGCCCGATGGCCTGGATCGATGATCGACCCGAGGGCTATCGCAGTGCCTGCGGACGCATCGAAGGCACATACCTGCACGGCATTTTCAGCAACGACGATTTTCGGCGTCAGTGGTTACAGCGAGCCGGCGCAGCCAC
>JAUIMF010000137.1 GCA_030433415.1 Gammaproteobacteria bacterium
TATGAATACGTTGCCCCTCGATAACCGCCAGGGCCTGGGGGCGTTGTTGGGCCAGGCACTGGGCGGCCAGTTCGCTCAGGCGCAGGCATATCCAGCGTTGCATGCTGGTGACTCATAATACTGTATATATATACAGTATTGTACAGAGTGAGGCGTCAGTCCATGCCGCTTTCGAGGAGGTAGGTAATGGCGGTTTTGATAAGAAAACCGAGGATGCCCATGGCCAGGGCGAGGTAGAGAATCAGGGTGCCGAAGACGCCGGCGTTACTCTTGCGCGCCAGATCCCAGACGATAAAGATCATGAACAGAATGAGGCCACCAACGCCGATGGTCACGCCATAGTCGCTTAGCCATTGATCCGTCACGTTTCTGCTTCCCGCTGCGTGTGTTGATAAAAAGAGCGGCAATTGTACGTGCTTCGGGGCACAGTCGGACCTGAGGCATGAGGTCGCAGGTCCGGGTTGTACGCAATGACGATGGTTTTAGTCAGTGACGGCGGTCTCAGACAGCGCTGGTGGTATCAGTTAGCGATGGCGGTTCAGTCCGTGACGGTAACCGTGGTGCTCAGCTCGCTGTCGGCGATCAGGGAGTTGGTGATCAGGCAGCTGGCCTCGGCCTTGTGCAGCAGCTTTTCGGCTTTTTCCACGTCTGTACCGGCCGGTACCTGCAGGGCGACCTCCACCTGGATGGCGGTGAAACGGGTGACCTTTTCGACCCGGTCCAGAACGCCGGTGGTGTTGCACTGAATATCGAGCCATTCCAGCTTCGATGCCCTGGCGATGGCACGAAAAGACAGAATGAAGCAGTCCGCCACTGCGCCCACCAGCAAGGCTTCGGGTGACCATTGGTCACCGGGTCCACCAAATTCGGCAGGCGGTGCGGTAATCAGTTCGGGCAGGTCTTCGCCCTTCAGGGCGACATGGCTGTCGTTGGTTGCCTGACCGCAAATGCGGTAGTGGTGAGGAAAGGGCTCCATGATCTGATCTCCCGGATGATCCATAGACAGGGCCGATGCGGTATCGGCCCGAACGGATGGGGAGCATAGCAGTCAGGGCGTAGTGTGTTGCTTGATGCAAATCAGGACACAGCGCGGTTGTCGTGCTGAGGGACGTCAGCCGGCAGTTCCCAGAGCTGGGGCTGATGGGGCACGTCATCTTCCGGGGGTAAAAATACGTTCTGGTCCTGTATGCCGCTGCGTTGCTTGAGAATATGCACTTCGCGGTAGGCGCTCATCTGTAGGCGCAGGGCCGCGGGGGAGTGCTGGTGGGCGGCTTCGCGAGGCCGGAACAATACAGTCAGGGTATTGCCCCGGGCGGCGGCCAGTTGCAGGCGGCGCAGTTCGGCGTAGCGGTATTCACCGCCCAGCCAACTGAATACGGCACTGCAGGTACCGCTGCGCAGGGCCTGCTCCGTACTCCAGAGCTGCTCTTCGCGATCGCGTGGATGCACGAGTAACACCTGCTGCGTATCGATACCCCGGGCAGCGAGCAGGGGGGCATAGGGCATATAGGGCGGCGCAATGAAGGTCTGCCAGCGCTGTTGCTCCGACAGTGTCTCCATCGCCGGCAGGAACAGGCCCATGGCGCCCATGCCGCAGGCGTCGGTAAGCACTTCTATACAGGTGCCAAGGGGCCAACCGCCTTCGCAGAGGTGTCGGTCCAGGGCGCCAAAGCCCGTCGGCTGGTGGGGGTGGCTATGACCATGACTATGGCTATGGCGGTCGCTGTTTGCGGCCCCGGCGGTTGTGCATCCGGGGCCGGCCAGGTCGCTGCGCCCTCGCCAGGTGTCGCGGCGATTCATCACATCATCGAGCAGGTCGGGATCGATAAGCCCGGGAGCCGGGTGCCCGGGAGCTGGGTGCCCAGGAGCCTGGTGATTGGAGGTGTTGCTGAAAAGGTCCTGATGCATGATGTGTCCGCCGTCACCCAAAGCACTGTATATAAAAACAGTAGTCTGGAATGGGCGATTCTGCAAGGGGAGAGTGGTGGACCTGTCGCCTGATCAGACAGGTAAGGGGGTTTCTCCACGTCCCGCCAGGCCCAGCAGCAGCAGATCCAGCAGTTCCCAGGGGTTGCCGCTGGCATAGCCCTTGATGCTGCCGTCCACGCGCCCGGCCAGCGCCAGAAGGTGGTCGCAGCTTGCGACGGTGTGACGCCCCAGCGCGGCCTGCAGCACGGGTTGGCGGCTTTTCCAGACCCGGGCCTGGGCCAGCACCTGTCCCGGGGCATGGCCGGCCTCGACCAGGCAGCAGAAGTCGCGCAGGCCCTGTAACTCCCGTACCAGGCTCCACAGCAGCGCCGGGGGCTGGGCGCCCTCGCCGCGCAGGCCGTGCAGCATGCGCAGGCAGTCGGTGGCACGTCCGGCCAGGGCCACATCGGCCAGGGCAAAGGGGTTGTAGCGGGCGCTGTCGGCAACCGCTTCGGTAACCTGGCGGGCATTCAGCGTGTTGTCGCCGGCGATCAGGCGAAGTTTTTCGAGTTCCTGCACGGCCGCGAGCAGATTGCCTTCGACGCGTTCGGCGAGAATCTCGACGGCCTCGCGTTCCAGGCGCAGCCCCAGGCTCTGCGCGCGCTGGTTGAGCCAGCGGGGCAGTTCATCGGGTTTGACGGGCCACAATTGCACCGTGGCGCCCGCCTGGTCGAGGGCCTTGTACCATTTGCTGTTGGTGCTCGCTTTGTCGATGCGCCCCGCCACGATCAACAGCACATCGCCCGGCGAGGGGTTGTCCAGATAGGCTAACAGCGCCTTGCTGCCCTCGGTGCCGGGTTTGCCATTGGGAATACGCAATTCCAGCAGGCGTTGTTCGGCAAAGAGTGACAGGCTGCTCGCGTCCTGGTTGAGGTCCTGCCAGTTAAAGCCGCGGTCACTGGTGTCCAGAACCCGGCGCTCACTGCAGCCACCGCGGCGCGCGGCGGCGCGCACGAGGTCTGCGCATTCCTGAATCAGCAGGGGTTCGTCACCACTGAGCAGATACACGGGACGCAACTGACGTTCCAGGTCCTGGGCCAGCTTTTCGGGATAGACACGCATGCGCTGTCTACTGGTTGTTGGCGGCGAAGAACGTGATGCGCCGCAGGATCTGGCCCGCCAGTTCGATGCGCAGTTCGTCGCGCAGAATGCGTACTTCTTCTGCCTTGCCCACGACGTTGCGCGGGTCGTTCTCCATCTGCTTGTTGACCGCGGCGGTAGTGCGCGGCATCACCACCTGACCCGCGGCGTCCAGTACCAGAAAGTCCGCACGCATCTGCAGGTCAAACTCCGCAGCCCGCGCCTCGGCGTTGACCGACAGATTGCGCTGGCTGAATCGCTCCGGCAGCAGCCTCAGGCGGTAGGTCGCGTCGCTCACGGACTGCCAGCGTACGCCACTGGCACTGAAGGTGGATTCCACGGCGCGAGCCAGCTCACCATTGGGCGTGTCTGTGAGCAGCACCATGTCGCGCCATTGCTCAGGCAACGCCGAGGCACCGCCCGTGCCACGCAGCTGAAAACCGCAGCCTGCGAGCAGCAGCGCGAGGCCAAGTGTCAGGGCAACGGGAATGCTTTTCACAGGCGTACTCCTGATTCTGCCGGGGACGGGTCGCGGTTCAGCCAACGACAATATTGACCAGCTTACCCGGTACCACGATCACCTTGCGCACGGTCTTGCCGTCCATAAAGCGCTGGGCGTTTTCTTGTGCCAGGGCGGCGGCTTCTACCGTCTCTTTGTCGGCATCGGCAGCGACTTCCATACGGGCGCGCACCTTTCCGTTCACCTGCACCACCATTTCGATACTGTCGCGCACCAAGGCGGATTCATCAACGGTGGGCCAGGACGCGTAGGTGGCATCGCCTTCACCGCCGAGATCCGTCCACAGGCGGTGGCAGACGTGGGGGATGATGGGTACGAGCATGCGCACGGCAGCGCTCAGGCCTTCGTGCATCACAGCGCGACTCTGGTCGTCGTCGGTGGACAGGCGGCCGAGTTCGTTGCACAGCTCCATGACCGCGGCGATGGCTGTATTGAAGGTCTGGCGGCGACCCATGTCGTCGGTGACCTTGGCGATGGTTTCGTGGGTCTTGCGCCGGGCATCTTTCGCCGCGCCGTCCAGGGCATTGGTGTCGAGTTCGACCACGGGACCGCGAGCCAGATGCTCCTGCACCAGGCGCCACAGGCGGCGCACAAAGCGGTGCGCGCCCTCAACGCCGTCTTCGGACCACTC
>JAUIMF010000138.1 GCA_030433415.1 Gammaproteobacteria bacterium
CAAGCGTGAGTATTTACCCGCAAAGGTCAGGGTGTTCATCGAGTTTCTCACCGCATCGCTCCTCACCATGGGAGAAAGCGCCAATCGCACCTGGGCAAGGGACTGGGTATCGTTGGTGAGCGACGCAAAAGCGTCGGCGACGCGGGCAAAGTGACCATACCCGGAAGCGCCAAACCCCCACCCCATCCCGAAAAAAACCCGCTTCATACCAACCACGGCCAATCGATCTTAACCAGCGTTTAGCCTGCCCGACTTTCAGATCGGGCGAGACGACGATGCAGTTAACGGACCAACGAACCCTCCTCAGGCGCGCCTGGGCGCTCGCCATCACGTGCCTTGCGATCTCACCGCTCGCGGCGGCTGAACCTTCAGGCGCTGGGGCGCAACAAGCGCTCTCCCTCGGTGGCTACTTCAGCACGGGGAGCTACGGCAACAGCAGCGACACACGCGTGCGGTACTTTCCGCTGAGCTATCGCTACGGCCGGGACGACTGGAACCTGCAGATCAGCGTGCCATACCTCGAAATCGACGGGAGTGGCGACTTTCTGATCGACGGTGCGGGCGTCGGCTCCAGCACCACCGACTCGAAGAAGGGGCTGGGAGACACGATGGTGACGTTCAAGTACCAGTTGCCAAACATGTTCTCTAACGGTCCGTATCTCGACCTCGTGCTGCAGACCAAGCTGCCCACTGCGGATGAAAACCGCGAACTCGGTACTGGAAAGGTGGACTACAGCGCCAGACTGGACATCCTGCAGCCCGCAGGGCGAGCTACGTGGTTCGGCTCGCTCGGCTATCGCGTGCGCGGCGAGACCGACCAGTTTCCCGGTGCGAAAAATGGCTTGTATGGAGAACTCGGATTCAGCCTACCGCTATCAGAGTCCCTGCAGGGCGGCGTGCTCGCGGGTTACGGGCAGGCCGCATGGGAGCAGGGAGAGGAGATCGGCGAGATAACGCCATTTCTGAACTGGCGGTTGTCCGAACACTGGACGGCCATGAGCTATGCGGTGGTCGGGGTGAGCGAGGGTAGCCCCGATCTCGCCACCGGGCTGCAGCTGAGCTACCGCTGGTAATGGGCATTGCTCGTGGCAGGCGTACCGCCGCTCACCTACATAATTCGCCGTTTCATCCCAAAGCATGCGCGCCGACACGCTTTGCGCCCTAAGTTGATCCTACCGGCCGGATGCCAACCAAGGTGTCGAGCCGCCAACCAGGAGTAAACATGAAAGTAACCCGTCCCATTCTGACCGCTGTTGCCCTCATCGGTACCGCGGCATGCATCGCAACATCCGCGCACGCGGCGGAGCGGCCCGAAAGACCGGCCGAGTCGTACCAGCAAGCCGGTGAACGGCCCGAAGGTCTTCCTGAACGCCCCGCTGAGTCGTACGGCCGTCAGGGCCAACGGCCGGAAGGCTTGCCGGAACGACCGGCGGAGTCATACGGCCGACAGGGGCAACGCCCGGAGGGGATTCCGCAACGCCCCGCTGAGTCCTACGGACAGCAAGGACAACGGCCGGAAGGGCTGCCCGAGCGTCCTGCCGAGTCGTACGGCCGGCAAGGTCAGCGTCCCGAGGGCATTCCCCAGCGCCCCGCCGAGTCATACGGACAACGCGGCCAACGGCCGGAAGGCTTGCCGCAACGCCCCACCGAGTCTTACGGTCGGCGCGGACGTCCTGGCGGCTAGGATCTTCGCCGCCGATCCGACAACGGTCCGCACAGCGGGCCGTTGTTCCTCACCAAGCGCTCCATGCCGGTAGAATCTCCATCCATGCAACGACCAGACGCGCAAGCACCGTCCCACGCGGCACAGCTGTGGCAGGTTGCCACACTGACCTTACTCGCCGCCACAGCCGCTTTGACATGGCTGCTCACCTCAAACCAGGTGCTGGTATGGCTGACGCTGGGGCTGTCAGTTGTTTGGCTCGGGTACCGATTTCCATTCGAGCGGGGAAAGCTCGCCGGTAGGCTTTTCGTACATGTGGTGGCCTGCGCGATCACGGTCACGCTGCTGTGGAACCTCTCAAACCAGCTGATTCCCGAGACGATTCCGGTCGGACCTGGCGGCCCACCTCCGTGGGTGCAGGATGAGGTGCCCTACGGCGATACCCCCTTTGATACGGAAGCCACACGTCCTTCCTTCGGCCGGTTCTTCGGTTACGGCGGACCGCCACCGCCGGCGCGGGTGCTGTTCGCTGTGATTATCTATGCCGCACTCGGCAGCATCGGCCAGGGCCTTGCTTGGTCCGTGCGCGCCCGCGAGCGCGAGCGTCGCGCGCTGATAGCCGAGGCACAGCTCGCCCAGGCGCGCCTGGCGGCACTACAGATGCAGATCAACCCGCACTTTCTATTCAATGCGCTCAACGGTATATCCACGCTCATTCACTCAGATGCAGAAGCCGCAGAGGACATGCTCGGCGACCTGAGCGAACTGCTCAGGCGCGTCCTGGACACCGCAGATCAGCCACAGATCCGTCTCGCTCGGGAGCTCGAGTTTCTGGATGCGTACCTGGCTATCGAGCAGCGCCGTTTCGGCGATCGGCTGAACGTAGAGCGCAACTTTCCACCAGAAACCTTGGACGCCCTCGTGCCGACCTTCATTCTGCAGCCCGTAGTCGAGAACGCCATCAAACACGGCGTGGAAGTACGGCGCGCCAGAGGACTGATTCGACTGGAAGCGCGCGCGATCAATGGCTTTCTGGAAATCAGCGTGAGCGACTCCGGCAAAGGGGTAGGTGCCACCCTCAGTACCGTCGCTGGAGGCGGCATCGGGCTGACCAATACAAAGTCTCGCCTGCAGCAGAGTTTTGGTGACCAGCACCGCCTGAGCATCGGCACCGGCAGCGAAGGCGGGTGTACCGTCGTGCTGTCGTTCCCCCTAACGTGTACCGCGGACGATGGACTGGCCGCATGACCATTCGCGCCCTGATCATTGATGATGAAGCGCTCGCGCGCGAGCGGGTGCGTCGACTGGCTACAGCGGAACCGGACATCGACATCACCGGCGAGTGCGACAGCGGCGCTGAGGCGCTGGACGTCATCGCCCGTCAGCGTCCGCAGCTGTTGTTTCTGGACGTGCAGATGCCGGAGATGGATGGTTTTCAGATGCTGGCCAGGATTCCGGCTCGCGAGCTGCCACTGGTGATTTTCACAACAGCGTACGATCGGCACGCGGTGCGCGCGTTCGAAACGCATGCCGTGGACTATCTCCTCAAACCATTCAAACCGGCGCGCTTCGCCGAAGCCGTCGGACGCGCGCGCAAACGCATCGCCAGCGGTCGTACCGAAGACACCTCGGCAGCGTTGCAGGCTCTGTTGGCCGAATCCGCGCAGCCTGCCACACCGCGACTGAACCGCATCACGGTGAAGCACGACGACCGAACGTTGGTCGTGCGGACCGACGACATTGAAGCCTTCGAGGTGGCGGGCAACTACATCGCCGCCTATGTCGACGATGCGTGCCACATCTTTCGGGACAGCCTCAGCGCACTGGAGAAGCAACTTGATCCAATGAAGTTTCTCCGTGTCAGCCGCAGCACCATCGTCAACCTGGACAAAGTCCGAGAGCTGCAACCGATGTTCAAAGGGGAGCACGTGATCGTTTTGCAGAGTTCCCGGCGGGTGTCGATGACCCGCGGTGTTCGCGAGGTTGAAAAAGCCATCAAGTACGGCAACCACTGAACGCCCTTCCCGCGGAACCTACGTATTGCAGCGCGGCGCTGGCTGCCTAGCCTGAAACAATGGCCAGAACCGTCCCAGCCCATTGCGCCTCCTGCCCTACCGCACGTCTTTGTCTGGCACGCACACTGGACGACGCGCAACTCGACCTGCTCGCCGAAACCGTCGGCACCGCAGATGTATACGACGCAGGTGAATACATTTACCGCTTGGGTGATGCAACCGATCGGCTGCATGTGGTGCGTTCAGGGGCCATAAAAACCATCGCCCTGACACCCTCCGGCGAAGAGCACGTGACCGGTTTTCACTTCGCCGGCGAGATATTCGGCCTGATGGGCTTCACTACAGGAGCCCACGACGATTCGGCACTGGCCCTGGACAAAACGAGCGTGTGCCGTGTGCGGGTGAGCGATCTGCCGCAGCTGTGGTCCATCGGTTGTGACAACGCCTTTCTGATGCTCATCGGCGAACGGGAAAAAGTGCTGACACGCCAGCGGCTGCTACTGTGCCAAA
>JAUIMF010000139.1 GCA_030433415.1 Gammaproteobacteria bacterium
AGCCCGACGATCTCGAGCGTCTCCTCGGGTGTCGGGCCAAGGAGCCTTCGCCATGATGAAGCCCCCCGCGCTCTCTGCGCACCCCACGCTGCCCCGGCCCCAGGCCCAACAGTTCAAAGTCCTGGCGACCATCGCGTTCTTCATCGCTGTAGCGCCCACCGAGGCTCAGGGTCAGCCGGTCCGTCAGCGCAAAATCCGTGTCGACATACACTGCCCAGGCTTCGGATTCCTGGGCGCCGTTCAGATGCAGGTCACAGCAGAAAGGCGTCTGGGGAATATCCACGGGGAACGGTGGAATCACGCCAGCGGCCTGAAGATCGAGCAACCCCTGGGTCAGAATCGGCTCCCAGAAGTCACCGAAGATATTGTTGGTGATGACGTTTTCTTCCTGAAAATACGAGGCACCGGCGATCCACGAAAAGCGACCGTCCGCCGGGGAAGACAGCTGTATTTCGAGGCTTTGCTGCTCGTGATCCTCGGCACGTTGGTACACATTGACGAAGGCATCGCTGAGATCGAACTCGTTCTGCAGCGATGGCTCGGTTTCGCGGTGCGCGGCGACAATCATCAGATCGAGGTCCTGTATCGCCCAGTCAAGGCGGGCAGACACACCCCAGAGCGACGTATCGACGTTGTAATCCACGTCTGAGTACACACGGCGCGAACCTGCTTCCGTCGCTCGACCTGCGCCCTTAAACGCAAAATAAGGCCCGGTCACGGCCCCCTCGCGCGTGCCGTACCAGCCCGGTATTTCGTCGGCATAGCCTGCTGATGCGTAGTAAAAGACCGCAGACTGATCGTCCTGCTCGAAGCGGTCCGCTGACAGACGCAGCGTCGCTGTGTCTGACAGGTCCATCTCCAGCTGCAACCTGACGGTAATGGCATCGCGATCATCCACGTCATCCCAGGGGGACCCCGCGGACTGCGGTCCAATCACGGTGCTGTAGCCATCCCGGGCGTCATACAGCACCGCTGCCCGCCCGCGAATCGAATCGCTGAGGGGTCCCGACACCGCACCGAACACCCGGGTGGCGTTGTAGTTGCCAAAGCTGGCGCGCAGTTCTGCCTCGAAGTCTTCCGTGGGGCCATTGGTGACGATCTTGACGGCACCGCCGGTGGCATTTCGTCCATACAGGGTGCCCTGGGGGCCGCGCAGCAGCTCTACCCGTTGCACGTCAAAGAAGGCAGGGCCGATCGCCGCCCCCCGGGACAGGTATACATCGTCTACGTAGGTAGCGACAGAGTTGTCGTTACCGGCAATGATCGCCGGCGTTCCGATACCGCGCATGAAGATCGAGGTCTCGGTCTGGTAGCTGGCGATGTTCACCCCTGGCGTGTAGTTCGCCACCTCAGCCAAGTCGATGATGGACCGCTCCGCGAGTGCGCTCTCAGAGAAGGCGGTGATCGTGGAGCCCACATCCTGAATGCTTTCGCTGCGTCGATTGGCAGTGACAAGCACTTCTTCGAGGGGCTGGGCCGACGCGGCATTGCCGAAGGTGAGCAACGCCGCGGCAGGCACTCCTGCGGCCCCAAGGCTGAAGAAAAAGAGAACTGTGAAAGCGGAACAGGACTTACTGTTTGAGAACATGGCGCACCCCATATTGTCGTTATTAGCGTTATGAGCCTCGGCGAGGCAGAGCAAACACTATCCTAGGGACACTATTAAGTAAAGACGCTATTTATTGGCATGCCTAAAAATACCTACGGAAAATATCCGTTGAGCCTGCGACGTGGGGGCACCTGGTTTACACTGCCTCACTGGGTATCAGGGAAATCACATCAATGGCAGCGTCAAAGAACGACCTGGATCGGAAGCAGGCAGCCTCGGACTATCTGGAGCTTTTTTATCCGTTTCATTACCGGGTGGGCTTTGCCGTTGAGAAGGCCCTGCGCGGAAGCACCCTGACGCAGCACCAGACGGTTATCCTGTGGATCATCCACTCAGAGGGCGGAAGCAGCGCCTCGATGCGCCGGAAAGACATTGAATCTCGTATTACAGCGTGGTTTGATCTCACGAGCTCAGCCGTTTCGAAGGCCCTACGCAGTCTCGCCCGCGACGACCTGCGGCTGTTGAGTATTACGGAGGACCCGCGTTCCGGGCGCGAGAAGCTGGTCAGCCTCACCCGCGAGGGAGAGCGCTACATTGCCGAGATGATCAAACGCTCCGAAGCGGTGATCCTGCGCATCATCGAGAACATGAGCGCCGAAGAAGTCCGCTCGGGCATTCACATGCTCTCACGCATCGTCGACGAGACCTTGCGCCTGGAGAACCCACCGAAATAAATCACCACACGGGGCGATGATTGACAGCACCTTTTATGTCGTGGAGACTCTATGTCGCCTAGACATTATAAAAAGGAGCTTCCATGGCATCTTCCCCTGTCGAAATCACCCAGCAACTGTTTGAGCGCTTTGGCGCTAAAGACGTCGACGGCATCGTGGCCCTGTTACACGATGATGTGCGCATTCAGTTTTATGGACCTGCGGTGATTCCCTATGCCGGTGACTACCGGGGCGTCACCGATGCCCGACGGTTTTTTGAAACGGTGTTGTCCAGTGTCGACATTCACCAGTTTGAGCCGGAGCAGTTTCTGGCCGATGGGCCCATGGTCACAGTAACGGGACAGCTGCACCTGACGGCGCTTTCAACCGGAGTAGATTTTCGTTCGGACTTCGCCCACGTCATCACGGTGCAGGGCGAGCGCTGGATTCGATTCAGGGATTTTATGGACACCGCCGAGGCGGTGCGCGCCTTCAGCGCAGAACCTCTGGACTGAGAAGCGCGGCGCCTCAAAAAACCCGGCGCAAAAAATCCAGACCAAAAAAAAAGGGCGCTCGACAGCGCCCCGCTTTACGTGCTGTCTCGCAGGACTAGGACAGGTGCGGACCCGCCGCGACCAGCGCCTTGCCGTCTTCATTGTCCGTGAACTGCTGGAAGTTCTCGATGAACATGGTTGCCAGCTTCGTGGCTTTCTCGGTCCACTCGGCGGGATCGGCGTAGGTCTGGCGCGGATCGAGCACGCTGGAGTCCACATCGTGCAGGGCCGTCGGCACCGTCAGGTCAAAGATGGGCAGCTGAATCGTCTCAGCTTCTTCGATGGAACCGTCGAGGATCGCGTCGATGATCGCGCGCGTATCCTTGATGGAGATGCGCTTGCCGGTGCCGTTCCAACCCGTGTTTACCAGGTAGGAAGTCGCGCCCACCGCGTCCATCTTGCGCACGAGTTCCTCAGCATATTTCACCGGGTGCAGCGTGAGAAACGCCTTGCCAAAGCACGCTGAGAAGGTCGGTTGCGGCTCGGTAATACCCCGCTCGGTGCCCGCCAGCTTGGCGGTAAAGCCCGAGAGAAAATGGTATTTGCACTGGTCATGCGTGAGACGTGACACCGGGGGCAGCACCCCAAAGGCATCGGCGGTCAAAAATATCACCTTCTTCGCGTGACCACCGCGGGAAACAGGTTTGACGATGTTGTCGATGTGATAGATCGGGTAAGAGACGCGGGTGTTCTCGGTAATCGAACCGTCGTCAAAGTCGATCTTGCCGTTCTCATCCACGACAACGTTTTCGAGCAGTGCGTCGCGGCGGATCGCATTGTAAATGTCCGGCTCGCTGTCTTTGTCCAGCTTGATGGTCTTGGCGTAGCAGCCGCCTTCAAAATTGAAGATGCCTTCGTCATCCCAGCCGTGTTCGTCGTCACCAATCAGGCGACGTTTGGGATCGGTGGACAGCGTAGTCTTGCCGGTACCCGACAGGCCGAAAAAGATCGCCGTGTCACCGTCTTCGCCGATGTTGGCGGAGCAGTGCATCGACGCCATGTTATTCAGCGGCAGGTAGTAGTTCATCATGGCGAACATGCCTTTCTTCATTTCGCCGCCGTACCAGGTGCCACCGATGAGCTGCATCTTCTCGGTCATGTTGAACACCGTGAATACTTCGGAGTTCAGGCCCTGCTCTTTCCAGTTGGGATTGCTCGTCTTAGAGCCATTCATCACCACAAAGTCCGGCTCGCCGTAGTTGGCCAGCTCTTCTTCCGTCGGCCGAATGAACATGTTGGTGACAAAGTGCGCCTGCCAGGCCACTTCCATAATAAAGCGTACTTTGAGGCGGGAGGCTTCGGTGGCACCGCAAAAAGTATCGACAACGAACAGG
>JAUIMF010000056.1 GCA_030433415.1 Gammaproteobacteria bacterium
CGCCGAGCGCTGCGAGATCCAGGTGTCCTACGCCATCGGCGTAGCCGAGCCTACGTCGATCTCGGTGAACACCTTTGGCACGGGCGTAGTCGGCGACGACAAGATCGTGGAACTGGTACGCGAGCATTTCGACCTGCGACCCAAGGGCCTGATCGACATGCTCGACCTGAAGCGACCCATTTACCGCGCCACGGCGGCCTACGGACACTTCGGGCGCGAAGAACCCAACTTCACATGGGAAAAAACAGATAAAGCCGAGGCCCTCAAGGCCTCAGTGTAATGGCTGATGACTGAGCACTGAAACCGACGATCGAGCAGAGAGACCCATGCGCGGACCGCCAAAAAGCGCCATCCATGGCAGGCTCGACAGCGTCCATCCATGGACGCTGACGCCCGCGCATGGGTCTCTCTGCCCAATCGTCTCTGCCGCACTCCGCCTCACATCACTCGCCGCGTGGGACACGGAGTTCACCGGATGACACCGAAGGCGTTGCAAACGAGCGTCCATGGCACCGCTGGACTCCACGCGCTGCATTGCGGAGCTCGGCGGTAGCCGTCCAAAGCTGCGAAGCTTTGGGAGGACGTCGATCGCCATGGATGGCGATCGCCGAGCCTGTCAGGGATGACGCTTTTTGGCGGTCCTCCCAAAGCTTCGCAGATTTGGGCGGCGGCAGATGAACTACGAACCAACCGCCACGAGATGGCGAAAGGGAGCAAATGATGAGTACTGTGACGAAGCTTGATAACACCCCGGATTACCGCGTTGCGGATATCGACCTGGCGGACTGGGGTCGCCGTGAACTGGACATCGCCGAGGGTGAAATGCCCGCGCTGATGGCCATGCGTGCAAAGTACGCTGACAAGAAGCCCCTGGCGGGCGCGAAGATTCTGGGTTGCATTCACATGACGATCCAGACCGGCGTATTGATTGAGACGCTGATCGAACTGGGCGCTGAAGTGCGCTGGTCCTCGTGCAACATCTTCTCAACCCAGGATCACGCGGCGGCGGCGATCGCGGCAGCGGGCATTCCCGTGTTTGCCTGGAAGGGCGAGACCGAAGAAGAGTACGAGTGGTGCATCGAGCAGACCATCCTCAAGGACGGCGCGCCTTGGGAAGCGAACATGGTGCTGGATGACGGCGGTGACCTCACGGCCATGCTGCACGACAAGTACCCTGAGATGCTGGACAAGATTCACGGCATCACCGAAGAGACGACCACGGGCGTACACCGCCTGTACGAAATGCTCGAAGCCGGCACCCTGAAAGTGCCCGCGGTGAACGTGAACGACTCCGTCACCAAATCCAAGAATGACAACAAGTACGGCTGCCGCCACAGCCTGAACGACGCCATCAAGCGCGCCACGGACCACCTGCTGGCCGGCAAGCGTGCCCTGGTGATCGGTTACGGCGACGTGGGCAAGGGCTCAGCCCAGTCCCTGCGTCAGGAAGGCATGATCGTGCGCGTCACCGAGATCGATCCGATCTGCGCCATGCAGGCGTGTATGGATGGCTTTGAAGTCGTGTCACCGTTCATCGACGGTGTGGACGACGGCTCCGAAGATTGCCTGGACCGGGCTCTGCTGCAGAAGACGGACCTGCTGGTCACCACCACGGGTAACTACAACGTGTGCAACTCGCGCATGCTGGGCGCCCTCAAGAGCGGTGCCGTGGTCTGCAACATCGGCCACTTCGACAACGAGATCGACACCGCCTACATGCGCCGCGCTTGGGAATGGGAAGAAGTGAAGCCCCAGGTGCACAAGGTCTACCGCAACCAGGCCGAGAACGATCATCTGATCCTACTGGCCGAAGGGCGTCTGGTGAACCTGGGCAACGCGACGGGTCACCCCTCGCGCATCATGGACGGCTCCTTCGCCAACCAGGTGCTGGCACAGATCTACCTGTTCGAGCGTCGCTTCGCCGACCTCGAAGAGAACATGAAGAGCGCCGCGCTCAAGGTCGAAGTCCTGCCCAAGAAGCTCGACGAAGAAGTCGCTGCCCACATGGTCGCCGGCTTCGGTGGCGTGGTCACGCGCCTGACGCAGGAGCAGGCGGACTACATCAACGTCAAGGTCGACGGTCCCTTCAAGGGCGAAGACTACAAGTACTGAGGACGTTATGAGCAGCAAGGCCGCCATCAGCTTTGAGTACTTCCCGCCCAAGACCGACGCGGGTCGGGACAAGCTCCTGGGTGAAACGACGGCGGCTTTGCAGTCCGCTCAACCCAGCTACTACTCCGTCACCTATGGTGCCGGTGGCTCCACCCGGGACAACACCCGGGGCACGGTGCTGGCCCTGCGCGAGCAGGGCCTGGATGTAGCGCCGCACCTGAGCTTCGGCCTGGATGGCGAAGACACGATCCTCGGCCTGCTCAAGGACTATCAGCAGGCCGGGATCAATCGCCTGGTTGCCCTTCGCGGCGACCTGCCCTCGGGCACCGGCGGCGGCACGCGTCTGGTATACGCCAACGAGCTTGTGGCATTCATCCGGGAACACACCGGTGATCACTTCCATATCGAGGTGGCCGCCTACCCGGAGATACACCCCCAGGCCGAAAGCTATGAAAGCGACATCGGCTACCTCAAGGGCAAGTTCGATGCCGGCGCCGACAGCGCGATCACACAGTATTTCTACAACGTAGAGGCGTACTTTTATTTTCTGGATCGCTGCGCAGCCCTGGGCATCGACAAGCCGATCTACGCGGGCATCATGCCCATCACCAATTACGCCAATCTCGCGCGCTTTTCGAAGAATTGCGGCGCTGAGATCCCGCGCTGGATTCGCAAACGGCTCGAAGGCTATGCCGACGACACCGACAGCATTCGTGCCTTCGGCGTAGAAGTCGTCACGCAGCTTTGCCAGACACTGATCGAAAGTGGCGCGCCGGGCATTCACTTCTACACCATGAATCAGGCCCAACCCACGCTGCAGATCTGCACCAACCTGGGGCTCTGACGAGACCATGCTCCGTCCGCGCTTTTTCACCGCGCTGGATCTGGACAGCGGCTCGCTGACCCTCGAAAAGGAACCATCGCGCCACATCGCCAAAGCGCTGCGTATGCGCGTTGGTGATGCCCTGTGCCTGTTTGATGGCAGCGGTAGAGAAGGGCATGGCGAAATCGCGGCAGTCGAGCGTGACAGTGTGCAGGTGCGTATCGACCATGTGAGCGACGTCGACCGTGAATCGCCCCTGGCGGTAACGCTGACGATCTCACTGTCCCGCGGTGACCGCGTCGACACCATCGTGCAGAAGGCCACGGAGCTGGGCGTCAACACCATCCTGCCCTTCATCAGCGAACGTACGGGCGTACGCCTGGAACCCGCACGCCTCGCCA
Source organism: Gammaproteobacteria bacterium (assembly GCA_030433415.1). GTDB lineage: Bacteria > Pseudomonadota > Gammaproteobacteria > Pseudomonadales > Halieaceae > Congregibacter. Next base: position 3,337 of record JAUIMF010000056.1, read on the forward strand.
AGAAACGCGACCACTGGCAAAAAATCGCCATCAGCGCCTGTGAACAATGTGGACGCAACGTCATCCCCGAGGTGCATTCGGTTACCTCATTCACCGAGGTGCTCAACCAGGCGCGCGAGCTGCCAGGGCTGCGGCTTCTTCTGCAGCCCACGGGCGAGGCCAAACCGCTACCGTCACACTGCGAATCCCTGTGCCTGCTGATCGGGCCTGAAGGTGGCTTCTCTGACCCCGAGGTCCAGGCCGCCGTCGACGCAGGCTTCGCTTCTCTGCAACTCGGCCCCCGGATTCTGCGCACCGAGACCGCCCCCCTCGCCGCCATCGCCATCGCTCAGGCACGCTGGGGCGATCTGCTCGGCTGACTCCTCCACGCTTTGGGCTTCGGTTCTGGCAGGGCACGGGCGGGCGCGGGACTTCGGTTCAGGCAGGGCACGGGCGCGCTCCGATACTACGCTCGCTGTGGAGGGGGGACGCTCACTCCGTATCGAAGCACACCCATGCCCTGCCAAGCCGTGCTCGCGGCGGGGTGATCTGCCACATCGGAGCGCAGGCGTGGACTTGCAAGCCGTGCTCGCGGCGAGGTTGACCTGCCAGATCGAGGCGCAATCGTGAGTAGCCAAGCTGTGCCGGCGGCGGGGTGATCTGCGACATCGGGGCGGAGCCGTGTACTTGCAAGCCGTGCCTGCGGCGATGTGGTGGCGCCAGAACAACTGCACCAACAAGGTCGATACGGTCCGGCGTCTGGGCGAAGTCTGGCGCTGACGCTTACCCCGTAGCCATCAGCGTGCGGCGGGTAGGTTGCGTAGCGTTAAAGGAGCGCGCAGCGCGACGCGAAGCAACCTACCCGCCGTGCGCTGATGGCGACCCGGAATGCGCAGCTCCACCCCACATTCGACCAGGCACAGCGGAAAGTGGGGTATCTGTTTGAGGCAGGCAGTAGAGGGCTACCCCGTAGCCAGCAGCGCACAGCGGATGTGTTGCGTAGCGTTAAAGGAGCGCGCAGCGCGACGCGAAGCAACACATCCGCTGTGCGCTGCTGGCGGCCTGGAAAACACACTCCACGGCAACACCACGGAACACATCAATCCCAAGCAGTAATTGGCAGTAACGCAGGTGGCCTTGCGACAGATCGTGCCATCTCGTACCGTGCGGCTTTACCTGGAGAGAGACTCCCATGAGCATCAGACTGGGCGTAGTGATGGACCCGATTGGGGACATCAGCTACAAGAAAGACACCACCATGGCCATGCTGTGGGCCGCGGCGGATCGAGGATGGTCCCTGCATTACATGGAACCGCAGGACCTGGCGCTGGAGCAGGGCGTGGCGACGGGTCGCATGGCCGACCTCAAGGTGTTCCAGGACCCCGAGCGTTGGTACGAGCTCGCTGAGGCTGAGCGCCGGCCCCTGGCGGACCTCGATGTGATCCTCATGCGTCGCGATCCGCCCTTTGACAACGAATACATCTACGCCACTTATATTCTCGAAGCCGCCGAGCGCACCGGCACGCTCATCGTCAATCGCTGTCAGTCGCTGCGGGACTGTAACGAAAAGGTCTTTGCCACACAGTTCCCCCAGTGCTGCCCGCCGGTGCTGGTCAGTGGCGACCGGGAGCAGCTCAAGGCGTTTCATGCCGAACACGGCGATGTCATTTTCAAACCCCTGGACGGCATGGGCGGCTCTTCGATCTTTCGTGTGCGCGAAGAGGATCCCAACCTCAATGTGATCCTAGAAACCCTGACCGGTCTGGGGCGCGAGACCATCATGGCCCAGCGCTATCTGCCGGAGATTGTCGAGGGCGACAAGCGCATCATCATGATCGAGGGCGAACCGATTCCCTATTGCCTGGCGCGCCTGCCCACCAAGGGTGAGACGCGAGCCAATCTGGCCGCTGGCGGCACCGGGCGTCCGCAGCCCCTGTCGGACCGGGACCGCTGGATCGCCGCGCAGGTTGGCCCGGTGTTAAAAGAAAAAGGCCTGATCTTTGTTGGCCTTGACGTCATCGGCGACTACCTCACCGAGATCAACGTGACCAGTCCCACCGGAGTGCGCGAGATCGATCGGGGCTTCGATACCGATATTGCTGGTCAGCTGATGAAAGCGATCGAAGCTCGCCTGGCAGACCGGAACGCCTGATGACGACGGCGGCCGCCGCCAGCAATGACCGCCTGATGCTGGCGGTGCTGATTGCCAGTGCGCTCCATGTGCTGGCCATCTTCGGCATCACCTTCGATGCCTGGCGCGCCCGGCCTACGCAGCATCAGGTAGAGGTGACGCTGGTCCAGAATCCGGGCCGCCGCCCCACGCAGGCAGACCATATCGCCCAGGCGGATCAGGTGGGCAGTGGCTCCGAAGCCCAGCGTGACTTCGCCTCGGGCGATCTCAGTGCGCTGCCCCAGCCCGTGGTACAGGCAGCCGCGGCGCAGGCAAGCAGCGCGGCGGGGCGGGAGCGACTGGCGACGCCAGCCATTACATCGACTTCGGCATCACGCAATGTCGTAGACCGGCGCGGCGAGGATCAGTCCCTGCAGGATCTGCCCGAAGCAGAGCGGGAACTGGCACGGCTGCACCAGGAGTTGGCTCGCCTACAGGCGGACCTGGATGCGCAGCGCAACCGCCAATCCCGTCAGAATCGCGTGCGACGCCTGGATGCGGTCTCGGCCCGCGCTGCGGTGGACGCGGCCTATCTCGCAGACTGGCGCCGGCGCGTCGAGGCGGTGGGCAACCAGTACTACCCCGAAGCCTCGTTGCGCTACGGCATCTACGGCAGCCTGCAGATGCTTGTCACCGTGCGCAGCTCCGGCGAACTCGAAGACATCCGCATTCTCAAATCGTCGGGCTACGCCGTACTGGATGAAGCGGCGATCCGCATCGTGCGCATGGCGGCACCCTACGCCCCCTTCCCCGAGGAACTGCGTGCCACCGCCGACAAGCTGGAAATTCTGCGCACATGGCAATTCGAACAGAACGCGCTAAGCTCAGGGCAAGGTCTCCCCGTGGGGACGACGCGATGAAAACGGTGAACGCCATAGATGTTTTTGATCGGGGCCAGACTCCGGGACAATTGTGAAGGCCTCTTGCAGCGACAGCCTGAAGGATCATTTCCTGCTCGCCATGCCGGGCCTCGACGCCGGGCTTTTCAGCGGCAGCATCACCTACATCTGCGAGCACGGCGAAGCCGGGGCCATGGGTCTTGTGATCAACCAGCCCCTGGACCTGACCCTCATTGAAATCTTTGACCACCTCGAGATTGCCACCGCGCCGGGCTTCACCGACCGGGCCGTGCTCGCCGGCGGGCCGGTGCAGATCGATCACGGTTTTGTGCTGCACCCCCGCGAGGAGCGGCGCTGGGATTCGTCGCTTACGGTCACCGATGCGATCCAGCTCACCACGTCCCAGGACATTCTCAAGGCCATCGCCGCGAAGCGGGGACCCGAGGAATTCGTCATCACCCTTGGCTACGCGGGCTGGTCCGCGGGTCAGCTCGAAGAAGAAATCGCCGCGAACAGCTGGCTTACCTTACCTGCTGACCACGGCATCATCTTCGACACCCCCATGGAACAGCGTGTTTCCGCCGCTGCCGCCGCCTTGGGCATCGACATGAACCTGCTGACCACCGAGGCGGGCCACGCCTGACGTGACGACGCACGACGGCGCCCAGCGCCTCCTTGCCTTTGACTATGGCCTGCGCCAGATCGGCGTCGCCGTAGGCAATGCGTTACTGGCCACGACGCAGCCCCTGGCGGTACTCCGGGCCCGGGATGGCCAGCCGGACTGGGACGAAATCGGTGCGCTATGCCGGGAATGGCAGCCCGACCTCATTCTCGTCGGCGACCCCCTGAACATGGATGGCAGCGTCAGCGACATGGCGGAGCGCGCGCGACGTTTTGCCCGTCGCATCGAGGGCCGCTTCCACATTCCCACAGCGATGGTGGACGAACGTCTCAGCAGCTTTGAAGTAAAACAAGCGCAGCGCGAGGCCGGGCATCACGGTGACTACCGCAGCAAGCCGGTGGACAGCCTGGCCGCGGAGCTGATTCTGGGAGACTGGCTGGGCCGGTCCTAGCGATCGACGGACAGATCGACCTTGGCACCGAAGGTGCTGTTCTGCTTGTCGAGCATCTTGATGCCCAGGCGCACTTCGTTGGCCGAGTCGGCACAGCGAATCGCCTCTTCGGCGGCTATCTCGCCCTCGCGGTACTTCTCGAGCAGGGACTGATCCAGGGTCTGCATACCCAGCTCCGTAGACTTGGCCATCACTTCCTTGATGAGATGGACATTCCCGCTGCGGATATGATCAGCGATCAGAGGCGAGTTGAGGAGCACTTCCATCACCGGTACCCGCCCTTCGCCCTTAGCCCGGGGCAGCAGCTGCTGGGCAATCATGGAGCGCAGATTGAGCGACAGGTCCATCAGCACCTGATCGTGTCGTGCGCTGGGGAAGAAGCTGAGAATCCGGTCGATGGCCTGGTTGGCGTTGTTGGCGTGGAGCGTGCACAAACACAGGTGCCCCGTTTCGGCGAAGGTCAGGGCATGAGCCATGGTCTCGGCGGAGCGCACCTCGCCGATGAGAATCACATCCGGCGCCTGGCGCAGGGCATTCTGCAGGCCCACCTCAAAGGACTCCGTATCCAGGCCGACTTCGCGCTGCGTGACCAGGCAACCGGCGTGATCATGGATAAACTCGATGGGATCTTCGATGGACAGGATATGTCCGCGACTGTGGCGATTTCGATGACCTACCATTGCCGCCAGGGAGGTGGACTTTCCCGTACCGGTACCGCCCACAAAGATCACCAGGCCGCGCTTGGCCATCGCCAGGTCCGCGACGATGGGGGGTAGGCCCAGCTCCTGAAAGCGGGGGATTTCGGACTTGATGCGCCGCAGCACGAGGCCGAACTGGCCGCGCTGGATGAAGGCGCTCGCCCGGAAACGTCCGTGCTCGTCAGAAAAAATGGCGTAGTTGCATTCCTGGTCGCGCAGAAAGTCGGCTTGCTGCGTGGGGTTCATGGTTTCGAGCACCAGCGACCGGGCCTGGGCCTCGCTCAGGCTCTCCCTGCCGATGGCGTGTATCTCGCCGTCGACTTTGATCGAGGGCGCGGCGCGCGCAGTGACAAAGCCGTCGGACGCGCCGGACTCTACAATTTTTGCCAACAACTCGTCGATCTGCATGGCGGGTTATCCCATTTCGTTGTTTTGGCGAGCCGTAGTCTGAGCCTAGAAGTTCTCGGGCATGCGCGCTTTCTCGCGCGCCACATCGCGGCTGACAATCCGCTTGTCCACCAGCTCCTTCAGGCACTGGTCCATGGTCTGCATGCCCACGGCCTGGCCCGTCTGGATCGCGGAGTACATCTGCGCCACCTTGTCTTCCCGAATCAGGTTCCTGATCGCCGAGGTGGCACGCATGATCTCGTGGGCGGCGACGCGGCCACCGGTCGCGCGCTTGAGCAGGGTCTGGGACACCACCGCCTGCAGCGACTCCGAGAGCATCGAGCGCACCATGGCCTTTTCTGCGGCGGGGAACACGTCGATCACGCGGTCGATGGTTTTCGCGGCGGAGGTGGTGTGCAGCGTGCCAAAGACCAGGTGCCCGGTTTCTGCCGCCGTCAGCGCCAGGCGAATGGTCTCGAGGTCTCGCATCTCACCCACCAGAATAATGTCCGGGTCTTCGCGCAGGGCACTGCGCAGCGCCTCGGCAAATCCCAGGGTATCGCGGTGCACCTCGCGCTGGTTCACCAGGCATTTGCGGCTTTCGTGCACGAATTCGATGGGGTCCTCGATCGTGAGAATGTGTTCGTACTTGTTGTCGTTGATGAAGTCGATCATCGCCGCGAGGGTGGTGGACTTGCCCGAACCCGTGGGTCCGGTCACCAGCACCAGTCCCCGGGGCATCATGCTGATATCGCGAAATACCTGGCCCATGCCCAGGTCTTCCATGGTGAGCACCTTGGAGGGAATGGTACGAAACACGCCACCCGCACCGCGGTTCTGGTTGAAGGCATTGACCCGGAAACGTGCGACCCCCGGCACCTCGAACGAGAAGTCCGTTTCGAGGAACTCTTCGAAGTCCTTGCGCTGCTTGTCGTTCATGATGTCGTAGATGAGATCGTGAACCTGCTTGTGCTCCAGCGGTGGCAGGTTGATGCGACGCACGTCGCCATCCACGCGGATCATGGGGGGCAGGCCCGCCGACAGGTGCAGGTCCGACGCGCCCTGTTTGGCGCTGAATGCCAGCAGTTCCGTGATATCCATAGCAACCCTGCTCCCTCTGGTGGTCGACCCCCGGTCGACCCCAGGTCGACAACGGTGGCGGGTGGCGCCGATTGCGGTGCATCGGCGGGCCACGTGTACCGGCCCCGACTCCGCTAAGATAGCGCCATGTCTGAAGAAATTATCATCGCCAATATAACAAAGGTCCTTGCGCAGGTAAGCACCGCGGCGCAAAAACACGGCCGCCCGGCCGACGCGGTTCGCGTGATGGCCGTGAGCAAAACCCAACCTGTCGAGGCGGTGCGGGCGGCGGCCCGGGCCGGTATGCGCGACTTTGGCGAGAACTACCTGCAGGAAGCCGTAGCCAAGATCGAAGCCTGCGCCGATCTGTCGCTGCGCTGGCATTTCATCGGTCCGATCCAGTCCAATAAAACCCGCCCCCTGGCCACCCACTTTGACTGGGTGCACAGCGTCGAGCGAGAAAAAATCCTGCGGCGGCTGAGCGATCACCGGGACCCGGATCGGGAGCCCCTGAATGTCTGTCTGCAGGTGAATATCTCTGGCGAGGCGAGCAAGTCTGGTGCCCGGCCCGAGGACATACCCGCGCTCGCAGCCCATGCTTCGGCACTGCCCGGTCTGCGCCTGCGGGGCCTCATGGCGATTCCCGCGCCCAGCAACGACTTTGACGAACAACGGGCCGTGGCCGACGAAGTGGCCCGATTGTACCGACAACTGCAACGGGAACATGCCACGGTGGATACACTGTCACTGGGCATGTCGGCAGACCTCGAGGCGGCCATCGCCGCGGGCAGTACCATGGTGCGCATCGGCACGGCGATCTTTGGCCCACGCCTTGCCCGAAGCCCTGGCTAGCCGGTTCGTGGCGGCCATTTGCGGCGCTGCCCATGTATACTGTGGCGCCTCGATTTTACGGAGCAGGTCTTGCTCGTGAGCGCTTTCAACACGGCCTTCATCGGCGCCGGCAACATGTCTTCCAGCATCATTGGCGGACTCCTGAACGCAGGTATCGCGGCCGACACGCTGTCGGCGGCGGACCCCGTGGAGGACAGTCTGGATCGCTTCCAGGCGCTGGGCCTGGCGTATCTGGGCACCGACAACGCGGCCGCCGTCGCCAACGCCGATGTGGTGGTGCTGGCGGTAAAACCCCAGGTGCTGGCAACGGTATGCTGCGCCCTGGCCCCAGCGCTGCGGCCCGGACAGCTCGTGCTGTCCATCGCCGCCGGTGTGGAGCTTAAGAGTCTGCGCAGCTGGCTCGGTGAGGCGCCCGACCTGGTGCGCTGCATGCCCAACACGCCCGCGCTGCTGAGTCTCGGCGCCAGCGCTCTGTACGCGCCGGAGTCGCTATCTCAGGAGCAGCGCCAGCGGGCCGCTACGATCATGGAGGCCGTCGGCGTCGTACGGTGGGTGGATAACGAGGACCTGTTGCACGCCGTGACCGCGCTCTCGGGATCCGGGCCGGCGTATTTCTTTCGGGTCATGGAGGCCATGATCGAAACGGCGCAGGCCATGGGTCTGGATGAAGAAACCGCGCGTACATTGTGTGCCCAGACCTGCCTTGGCGCAGGCCACATGCTCGCCGGCAGCGACGTGGATGCGGCGGAACTGCGCCGGCGTGTGACCAGCCCCGGCGGCACCACCGAGCGGGCTCTGGCGAGCTTTGAGAAAGCGGGCCTTGGCGATGTGGTTCGCCATGCCATGGAGGACTGCGCGGCACGCTCGGTCGAACTCGCCCGGGAACTGGCCTGAGGGCCTGAGTCGGGTACCTGTCAGAAAGCAACGGAACAAGCATGAACGCGCTCAACGAAGTCACTGTCTATCTCGTCCAGACCGTCATCGGCATCTACCTGCTGATCATGCTGATGCGTTTTGTGCTGCAGCTGTCCCTGGCGGATTTTTACAACCCCGTGTCGCAGTTCCTGGTACGGGCGACCAACCCGCTGGTCGTACCCCTGCGGCGCATCCTGCCGGCCCGGGGCCGCTTCGATGCCGCTTCGTTCGTACTGGCCACGCTTATTCAGCTCGTGGGCATCATCGCCCTACTGCTCATGAACGGTTTCTCGCTGCCGGGCGTCAGCCTGTTGCTGGCCTGGTCGGTAGTCGCCGTGGCGGGACTGCTGGTCAAGATCTATCTTTTTGCCCTGTTCGGCATGATCATCCTGAGCTGGGTGGCCCCGGGCACATCACACCCGGCGGCGCACCTGCTGCTGCAGATCACAGAACCGGTCATGGCGCCCTTCCGCAGGCTCCTGCCACCGATGGGCGGCATGGACTTTTCGCCGATCCTGCTGCTGATCCTCATCAACATCCTGTCCATCATCCTGCGCAACGTTGCCGTCGGCATCGGTCTGCACCCGGCGTTGGTCATGGGTATCTGAACCGGCAACATGGATACGTCCTCTGTCGGCATCGTCAGCCCGCGTGTTGAACACTTCGATACGCCCCTGCGTTTCGCCACGGGTAGCGAGCTGCCGGCCTACGACCTGATCTTCGAAACCTACGGCGAACTCAACGCAGCGGGCAGCAATGCGGTCCTTATCTGCCATGCTCTCTCGGGCCATCACCATGCCGCCGGTCGCCACAGCGAAGACGAACGCAAGACGGGCTGGTGGGACGTCTGCATCGGCCCAGGCAAGCCCATCGACACGAACCGTTTTTTCGTGGTGTCGCTGAACAACCTGGGTGGCTGCCACGGCTCGACGGGGCCCACCAGCATCAATCCCGCCACGGGCGAGGTCTGGGGCCCGGAGTTTCCCCAACCCCAGGTCGAAGACTGGGTCGACGCCCAGGCCCGCCTGGCGGATCGCCTGGGCATCGACTGCTGGGCCGCGGTGATCGGCGGCAGCCTGGGCGGCATGCAGGCCATGACCTGGTCCCTGCGCTACCCCGATCGCGTGCGGCACTGCGTGGCCATTGCAGCGGCCCTGAAACTCAGCGCCCAGAACATCGCATTTAACGAGATCGCGCGTCGCGCCATTATCTCGGACCCAGGCTGGTGCGACGGACACTATCTGCGCGAGAACACCCTCCCGGCCCAGGGCCTGGCACTGGCGCGCATGGTCGGCCACATCACCTATCTGTCAGACAATGCCATGGCCAGTCGCTTTGGCCGCGAGCTGCAGGCCAGTGAGGGAGACGAAGACGAAGACGGTCGCCGGGAGTTTCAGGTAGAGAGCTATCTGCGCTACCAGGGCGCGCGTTTTTCTACCGTCTTTGACGCCAACACCTACGTGCTTATGACCCGCGCCCTGGATCACTTTGACCTCGGTGGCCCGGGAGCAGACCCCGTGGACGCATTTCGCCGCTCGCAGTGCGATTACCTGGTGCTGTCGTTCTCTACGGACTGGCGCTTCTCGCCCGCCCGCTCGCGCGAAATCGTCGACGCCCTGCTCGCTGCGGAGCGCCCCGTCAGCTATGCCGAAATTGTTGCCGACGAAGGGCACGATGCCTTTCTGCTGCCCATTCCCCGCTACCTCGCGGTGCTCGATGCCTATCTGCAGCGGGTGGTGACCTGATGCGCCAGGACCTGACCCATATCCTGCGCTGGATTCGCCCCGGTGCCCGCGTACTCGACTTAGGCTGCGGCAATGGCGAGTTCCTGGCACTGCTGCGGGCGCAACGCGACGCGGTAGTGACGGGCATCGAGATCGACCCCGACGCCATCACCGCCGCCATCGCCCGCGGCCTGTCGATCATCGAGCAGGATCTGGACAGCCCCTTGCAGAATTTTCCGGACCAGAGCTACGACATGGTGGTGATGGCCCACGCCCTGCAGGCGGTGCACTACCCCGACCAAGTGCTCGAAGAAATGCTGCGCATCGGCCGCGAATGTGTTGTGACGTTTCCCAACTTCGGTCACTGGCGCTGCCGCCTGCACCTGGCAACCCGCGGTCGCATGCCCGTGTCGAAGTTCATGCCCTACAGCTGGTACGACACGCCCAACATCCACTTTTGCACGGTGAGGGATTTCGAAACGCTGTGCCGCCAGCGCGGCATTCGTATTCTGGGCCGCGACATGATTGGCGGCGAAGGCGGGCAGAGCAAGCTGGCGCGGCAATGGCCCAACCTGTTTGCGACAACGGCGATCTACCACATCAGCCGATGAGCGAAACGGCATTCCCCAACGCTTGCGAGGGAGGAACCATGGTATCCATCTTCAGGGCCTTTCTGGGCCGGACACGTTCGCGGGTCGGCATTCTGGCTTTGCTGCTCACTACGACGCTGGCAGTCCCGGTTGCCACGGCCCAGCGCTCGGAACGCTTTGGCCCCTATGAGCTGCACTACAGCGTGGTGAACAGCACCTTTGTCGAGCCGGCAGTCGCCGCGCAGTACGGCATCACCCGGGGCAAGCGCCGCGCCTTCGTCAATCTCGCGTTGCGGGAGCACCTGCCCGATGGCAGTACCGTGGCGCGCGCCATGGACATCGACGGGCGCAGCTGGGACCTGACGCAACAAACGGTGAACTTCGATTTCATTGAAGTGCGCGAAGGCCCGGCGATCTACTACATCGGGGAGTTCAAGTTCATCAATCGCGAGTGGCGTTATTTCGAGTTTGATTTTACGCCCGCGGGTAGCAACGAACGCTTCAACTACAAGTTCAAACACCAGCTCTACACCAATGACTGAGGTTGCCCCGATCATTGCAGCGGGCGGTGAGCTGGTTGTTGCCAGCGGCAACGCCGGCAAGGTCGCCGAGCTGCAGAAGCTGTTCACACCCCTCGCCGTCACGCTGCGTCTGCAGTCTGAACTGAAGGTGGTGCCCGCCGAAGAAACCGGTACAAGCTTTGTGGAGAACGCGCTGCTCAAGGCCCGGGCGGCCGCACAACAGACGGGGCTGCCGGCCCTCGCCGACGATTCGGGTCTGGCCGTGGATGCTCTGGACGGCGCCCCCGGCGTGCGCTCGGCGCGCTACGGTGCGGACGGCGGATTTGCAGCGGACGACGAGGGAAACAACTCGCGGCTCTTGCAGGCGTTGCGGGACGTGCCCGACGCACAGCGCAGTGCCCGATTCCACTGCGTGCTCGTGCTTATGCGCCACGGCGATGATCCCGCACCGTTGATTGCCGAGGGACGCTGGGAAGGCCGCATTCTGGATTCGGCCCGGGGCGATGGCGGCTTTGGCTACGACCCCCTGTTCTTCGTGCCCGAGCGGCAGTGCAGCGCCGCCGAACTCAGCCGGGAAGACAAGAATCAGTTGAGCCACCGGGGCATGGCCTCGCGACGCCTGCTGGAATTGCTGCAAAGCGCCTGACGACCGTGGACCTGCCCCCTCTGGCGCTCTACGTGCACCTGCCCTGGTGTGAGCGCAAGTGTCCCTACTGCGATTTCAATTCCCACGAGGCGCAGCAGATTCCCGAATCCGCCTACGTCGATGCCCTGCTCAGGGACCTGAAGCTCGAAGCGACGAACGAGCGGCGTCCCGTGCAGAGCATTTTCATCGGTGGCGGAACACCCAGTCTGTTCAGCGTAGCCGCGATCGAACGCCTGCTGCAGGGAATCCGCGATCAACTGTGCCTGGATGACGCGGTCGAAATCACCATGGAGGCCAACCCCGGCAGCGTCGAGAGCACGCGACTGGCAGGCTACGCCGCGACGGGCGTCAATCGTTTCTCGATCGGTATTCAGAGCTTTCAGGACAAGTCCTTGGCCGCCCTCGGGCGGGTCCATGACAGCCGAGAAGCCCGGGCTGCCATCATTGCCGCCCGGACCAGCGGTGCTCGCAGCTTCAATCTGGATCTGATGCACGGCCTGCCGCAACAGGACCTCGCGCAGGGCCTGGATGATCTACGCAACGCCATCGAAGCGGACGCCCCACACCTGTCCTGGTACCAGCTGACCATTGAGGCGAATACCCGGTTTTACTCGTCACCGCCGTTGCTGCCCGATGACGATACGCTGGGGGACCTGGAAGACGCCGGCTTTGAACTGCTGACCCGCGCCGGGTATCGACGCTACGAAGTCTCAGCCTGGGCACGCCCCGGTGAAGAATGCCGGCACAACCTGAACTATTGGCGCTTCGGCGACTATCTCGCGATTGGCGCTGGCGCCCACGGCAAGCTCACAAGCAGCGATGGGCGTGTCCACCGCTACGCCAAGACCCGTCGCCCCGAAGACTATCTGGCCGACGAAGGCACGCGACGCTGCGCCGAGCGCACCCTCGCCGAGCAGGATCTGTGTGGCGAGTTCATGCTCTACGCCCTGCGCCTGACCGAGGGTTTCAGTCCGAAGTTGTTCGAGGAGCGCACTGGTCTGCCTCTGACAACGATAGAAAAACCATTGCACGAACTCGGGGACGCCGGTCTCCTGCACCTGGACGACGAACGCATTTGCACCACAGATTTGGGACGTCGTTTTCTGGATGATGCGGTGTCGCGTTTTTTCGACGGTTCGTAAATTCGAGCCCGGTCAGTGACTGATGCTCACTGCCCGATGCAGGTACCTCGGGCCGGTGAGACAGCAAGCGAGAAATTCCGCCACATCAGCACGGGATATTTTTAACGACAAGCCACGTTCGCTGGCCGGAAAGTCCAAGCGATAGCTCCCGTCTGCCGGTTCGTTGGTGAATGCCCCCGGGCGCACAATAGTCCAGTCCAGACCGCTGTCACGGACCAGTTGCTCCTGAACTTCGTGGTCGAGAAAAGCCGGTCTGAGCAGTAGCCCAAACATTACGTACTTCCAGAACAGGTTCAGATTTTCCCAGCTGTCACCCGCGCCCAGCGTGGACTGGCAGACCAGGCGACGCACCTTGTGTGCCTTCATCGCCTGAATGATGTTGCCGGTGCCGACGGAGCGAATCCGGTTCCTTCGCGCGGCTCCGGCCCCCAGCGCAATGACCACGGCATCGTGACCCGCTACCGCTGCATCGACGGCCCCGGCGTTGTTGGCATTTCCATCCAGCAGACGTAACTGTGGATGAGCAATCTTCAGTTTGCTCGTACGTCTGGCAAATGCGGTCACGGCATGGCCCTGTCCGAGCAGTTCTTTTACCGCCAGCTCACCGACGCTACCCGTCGCTCCGAAAACGATTACTTTCATGTTGTACCTCCATCGGTATTTTGACTTGACACTGTGTCAAGTTGACACGGTGTAAATTAGTGGTAACTTGACGCCATGTCAAGCGAAAATATTGAAACCCGAGAACGCATCCTGGCCAGCGCGTGGGATCTGCTCATGGAATCCGGTGCCGCAGCAGTGCGCATGAGCGACATTGCCCGGCGCACCGGTATCAGTCGCCAGGCGGTGTATCTGCACTTCCGTTCAAGGGCAGAACTGCTGATCGCGACCACCCGTTACATCGATCAGGTCAAGGACGTGGACGCACGACTGGCCGCAAGCCGCGCCGCTGAACAGGGGCAGGAGCGTCTCGATGCCTATGTCGAGGCCTGGGGGAATTACATTCCTGAAATCCACGGCGTCGCGCGGGCGCTCATCGACCTACAGTCAACGGATGACGCTGCAAGAGCCGCCTGGACCGATCGTATGGATGCGGTTCGCCACGGCTGTGCCGCCGTAGTTGCGGCACTAAAACGCGACGGATGCCTTATTAACGATCTCTCTGAGAAGGAGGCGACAGATCTGCTCTGGGCACTGCTGTCGGTGGAGAACTGGGAGTTGCTGAGGCTGCGCTGTGGCTGGAGCCAGCCACGCTATGTCGAGATCATCCAACGAGCAGCTCAACAGACACTGGTCGCTCAGGCCGGCAAGGATGACCGACATCGAAGTAGCAACGGATAGTGTCGGTAAACTTTACGTTAACGGACGCAGAGCGCAGACCTCCGTTATCAATAGACTGATAAATATCGTCTTTTATTTTAAGGCATGATAATTGCATTTCCACTCTTCAGTTCATAGAGAATTTGGAAAGACAATGACCAACTTTGTAAAACTAACCTCCCTCGCCGCCCTGCTGGCTCTGGCATTTGCCGGTCCCGCGAATGCCAACCTTGTTGGAGATGGTGGTTTCGAGCTGGATGACGGCTCTTGGTCCTTTGCCGGTCCATCAGGCATCACAACGGGCGTGGCCTTTGGTCTTGGGCCGAATAGCGGCAACAACTACGGCTTTTTCGGCAGCAACAGCCCGGGCGGTAGTATTTCCCAGTCTCTGAGTCTTCTCGCGGGTGATTACACGCTGGCGTTCTATCTGGGTCAGCGTGGTGGCGGCAGCGCAAACACCACGGTGACGCTGTCCTTCGGCCCGGTGATTGCTCCACTCGATTACCTGATTACCACGCCCAGTGGTGTATGGACCCAGTACAGCTATGACTTTTCTCTGGCTTCAGACACCACAGCCACGCTGTCCTTCTCGGAAGTAAATGCCTCCATAAGCCGTGGCCCGGGTTTGGACGACGTGAGCCTGACCATGCACCAGGTTCCGACTCCTGCACCTCTGGCGCTGATCGGCCTTGGACTGGCAGGCTTTGGCCTCGCCAACCGCCGCCGCCGAGTGTGACCCGGCGAGGGGCCACAGCCTCGCTGATGAGACCCCAGCAACGACAAAGCCCGCTTCTGCGGGCTTTCTTTTATGCGTTGAGCCGGGCGGACCACTAAATACGGCGGTATAGCAAATCCCACACGCCATGGCCGAGGCGCTGCCCCCGCCGTTCAAATTTAGTGAGCGGGCGTTCGTCGGGGCGAGGCACGAAGCGACCGTCTACTGCGCAATTTTCCAGCGCGTCACAGTCATTGAGCACCTCGAGCATCTGCTCGGCGTAGGGCTCCCAGTCCGTGGCCAGGTGCAGCAGGCCACCGGGCGCGAGACGTGACGTGAGCATTTCGACAAAGGGCGCCTGGATCAAGCGTCGTTTGTGATGCCGTTTTTTGTGCCACGGATCGGGGAAGAATATCTGCACGCGCTGCAGACTCGCCGGCGCAATGCAGTGCTCGAGCACTTCCACCGCGTCGTGGCACAGCACTCGAATATTTCGCAGATCACGGGCTTCGATGCCCGCGAGCAGTTTGCCCACACCAGGCCGGTGCACTTCGATACCAATGTACTGGCGCTCGGGGTTGGCTTCGGCCATGTCCAGGAGTGACTGGCCCATACCGAAGCCGATCTCCAGCACGCGCTCGCCCGGTACACCAAAGAGCGCATCGAAATCCAGCAATGCTGGCGTGTAATCAATGCCCCAGCGCGCCCAGCCGTCGTCAAAGCCCCGCTGCTGGGCATCGGTCATGCGCCCGGCGCGCAGTACAAAGCTGCGAATCCGCCGATGTTTTGGCGGATTGGTCACGAGCCGAGCAGCTTCCAGCCCGCCGCCATCAGGCAGACCCATCCGGCGATAAAGGCGAGACCGCCCAGCGGTGTGATCGCACCCAGCCAGCGCACGCCGGTCAGGCTGAGCACGTAGAGACTGCCAGAGAAGACGACGATGCCCAGAACGAACAGCAGGCTGCTTGAGCGCAGCAGGCTCGAGGCGGGTAACTGGATCATCAGGGCGGCCACGATCAGCAGCGCGAGGGAGTGGTAGAACTGGTACTGCACAGCGGTCTCGAAAACGCCCAGGCTGTAGGCATCCAGGCGGTCTTTCAGGGCATGGGCGCCGAAGGCACCGAACACCACCGAGAGCATGCCTCCGAGGGCGCCGAGAATCAGCGTGAGCTGTGCAGTCATAGCGAACAGTAACTGGCGCGCGGAGAGCGCGCCATCAAGGTGTCAGGCGACGAGCACGCCGCGAATTTTCTTCATGGCCGCCGCTTCGAGCTGGCGAATACGCTCGGCCGACACGCCGTATTCATCCGCCAGTTCATGCAGCGTGGCCTTGTCGTCGGTGAGCCAGCGACGAGCCAGAATATCGCGGCTGCGCTCGTCCAGCTTCGCGATCGCCGCATGCAGGCGGGCCTGGCTGTCTGCCTGCCACTCGCTGTCTTCCACCGCGGCGGCGGGATCTTCTACGCTGCCCTCAAGGTAGTGCTGGGGAGCCTGCCAGGCATCGTCTTCGTCGCTGTCAGTGGGCGCGTCAAAGGCAACGTCGCGGCTGGACAGGCGTCCCTCCATGCGATGCACCTCTTTCACATCCACGCCAAGGTCGTCGGCAACGGCCTGGGCCTCGTCGGCGCTGAGCCACGCCAGGCTCTTTTTGGCGCTGCGCAGGTTAAAGAACAGTTTGCGCTGCGCCTTGGTCGTGGCGACCTTGACGATGCGCCAGTTGCGCAGAATGTACTCGTGAATCTCGGCCTTGATCCAGTGCACGGCAAACGACACCAGACGCACACCCTTGCTGGGATCGAAGCGCTTGACCGCCTTCATCAGGCCGACGTTGCCTTCCTGGATCAGGTCGGCCTCGGCCAGGCCATAGCCGCTGTAGCTACGGGCAATGTGCACCACAAAACGCAGATGCGACATAACGAGCTCGCGGGCGGCCTGCACATCATCTTCGTAGTAGAGGCGTTCCGCCAGGCTCTGCTCACGCTCGATGCTGAGCACGGGAATGGCGCTGACCGCCTGAACGTATGCAGTCAGATTGGCGCCGGGAACCATCTGGTCCACCGCCATCAGCTGACCACCCCGGTGAGCCCGGGCGTCCTGCGGTGCAGCCGCCGTTCCACCGATCACGTCGGCGGTCATCAGGCTGGCATCATCAGCGGGTACAGCAGTCATAATCTGGGTCACATGAGTCTCCAAGGGGGACGAATTCTAGCACTCTGGTACTTAGAGTGCTAAATCGCGAAAAGTTCCCTTTAAGCTCTTTTTATAACAAACAGTTATATCAGCGAGGCTCAATCGCCCGCAGGTGGCGGGCCACCGCCAGCCAGGCGCCTGCAAGCCCGAGCACTGCCCCCAGCAGCACCAATTGCAGGCTGTCGATAACGCCCAGGCCCCGCAGCGTGAAGTTGCTGCCATAGGTGGCCGCGAGATCGCGTACCAGGGGTGACAGTAACAGCGTGCCTGCCGTCACCAGCAACGCAGCGACGATACCCCCTCCCAGGCCGAACCAGAGGCCCGTGTACAACAGGGGCCGGCGCACGAAGGCATCTGTGCCGCCCACCAGCTTGATGATCACAATCTCGTCGCGGCGCCCCTCGATGGCCAGGCGAATCGTGTTGCCCAGCACCAGTACCACCGCCAACAACAGCAGTGCCCCGAGAATCTGCACCGCCCGGCGGCCCAGACGCATCAGGCGCTCCAGCCGCTGCAGCCAGGCCGTGTCGACCAGCACACTCTCGACCTCTGCCAGCGCCGCGAGTTCGGCGCTCAGGCGAGCCACCGCTTCAGGGTCTTCACTCCGTGGCGTCACGATGAGCTGGTGGGGCAGGGGGTTCTCGTCGAGTCCGGCGGCGAGATCCGCCATCGCCGCATCTGCAACAAATGACGCGAGCGCCTGATCCCGGTCCAGAAACTGCGACGAAAAAACATCGTCGCGTCCACCTACGCTCCGCGCGAGCTCCGTAGCGCCTCCGGCGTCCATAGCAGCATCGAGAAATACCGTCAGTTGCGCCGGACTGTCCAGATTGCGGCTCACTGCGGCCAGATTGTCCAGCATGAGCCAGAGTCCCGTGGGCAGCGCCAGGGCAATGCCCATGACCAGCCAGGTGAGCAGGCTGCCCAGGGGCTGTCCCAGCACCTTGGCCAGGCTCTCGGCGGCGGACTGCCCGTGGTGGTGCTGCCAGCCGCGCCAGCGCGCGAGCAGGCTCTGGCGCCGGGGCCGGGCGCCCTTGCTGCGCTTAGGCGTTGCCACGGGCTGTTCCCGGAGCGACGAGGCGCCCGTCCCTGAGCGTAAGAATGCGGTGACGCAGGCGCGAGATGAGCGCCAGGTCGTGACTGGCAATGAGTACGGTCACGCCAACGCGGCTGAAGTCCACAAACAGTTTCATGATCTCGGCCGACAGCTCCGGGTCCAGATTACCCGTGGGCTCGTCCGCCAGCAGTATCGAGGGCCGGCGCACCACCGCCCGGGCAATACCCACGCGCTGCTGCTCGCCGCCGGACAGGCTCATGGGCATGGCCTGCTCGCGATGCAGTAATCCCACCTTGTCCAGCGCAGCACTCACGCGCCGGTCGATGTCGCGGTGCTCGAAGCCCGCGATCTGCAGGGGCAGGGCAACGTTGTCGTAGACCGATCGGCCCATGAGCAACTTGTGATTCTGGAACACCACACCAATGGACTGCCGATGACGGGGTATGGCACGACGCCCACAACTCGCCAGGTCCTGGCCGTTCACCACCACGCGGCCGCGACTCGGGCGCTCCATGAGCATGATCAGCCGCAACAGGGTGCTTTTGCCCGCGCCCGAGTGGCCCGTGAGAAACACCAGCTCTTCGGGAGCAATGTCAAAACTGACTTCCTTCAGCGCGTCGTGGCTGTTGTCGTAACGCTTGCTGACACGCTCAAACTGAATCATGCGCCGAGATCGCGATCGAACAGGGCCTCGATGAACTCACCGGCGGCAAAGGGACGCAGGTCTTCGGCGCTCTCGCCGACGCCGATAAAGCGGATGGGCAGACCCAGACGCTGCGCGATGGCGAAAATCACCCCGCCCTTGGCGGTGCCGTCGAGCTTGGTGAGGGTGATGCCCGTCACGCCCACCGCCTCGCGGAACTGGGCCGCCTGGCTCAGGGCGTTCTGGCCGGTCCCCGCATCCAGCACCAGCATGACCTCGTGGGGCGCGGCCTCATCGAGCTTGCCCATGACCCGCACGACCTTGGCCAACTCGTCCATGAGGTGAGCTTTGTTCGACAGGCGCCCGGCGGTGTCGGCAATGAGCACATCGACGTTGCGCGCCTGCGCGGCCTGCAATGCGTCGTAGATCACCGACGCGCTGTCAGCGCCGGTGTGCTGGGCGATCACGGGAACATCGTGGCGCTCACCCCAGTGTTGCAGCTGCTCCACCGCCGCAGCACGGAACGTGTCTCCCGCCGCCAGCATCACGGAGCGACCCTCGTCCTGGAACCGTCGCGCCAGCTTGCCGATGGTGGTGGTTTTACCGACACCGTTAACACCGACCATGAGAATCACGTAGGGCCTGGTGCCGTCGACCGCCAGCGGCGCTTCGCAGGGCGCAAGAATTCCCTGTAGTTCCTCGCGCAGGGCGCCCATCAGCGCCTCGCCGTCGGCAAGCTCCTTGCGCGAGACCCGCGCCGTCAGGGC
>JAUIMF010000140.1 GCA_030433415.1 Gammaproteobacteria bacterium
CCTCGCTACTCAGTTCGCGTGACAGCGCCGCGCTCTGCAGCGCCGACACCGACTCCTCCAGGTCGGGTCGCATCGGCGAGGCGGCGGCCGCCGCGATCGCCCGTTCCGGCCCGACCAGGAGCGCCGTCGTCGTCAGGGTCTCGACCACGTCGAGACGTCGCTTGAGCGGCGACGGGGTCATCGATCCACGAGCGAGGTCGCGGAAGCCGATCGTGCCGTCGGGAGCGACGGTGATGCGGCTCGGATCGAGGTGGCCGTGCACCATCCCGTTCCGGTGCAATTCGGCGACCGCCTCCCACACGCGCCCGATGAGCGCGTCGTCAAGTTCGTCCGCCGAGAGATCGGCAAGGACACGACGATCGTCGTCGCGGGTGACGAGCATGACGTCGCCGGTCGACGTGCTCCCGACGGCGACGACATCGGGAACGGCGATGCCCGACCGGGAGGCAAGCAGGAGGAGCAGTGCCTCGTGCTCGGCCAACTCCTGCCTCGACACGCCGAGCGACCAGGCGGCGTCCCGGTACCACATGGCCCGCCAAACCCGATTGGCGAAGGCGCTGTCGGCCGCGTCACGGCCGTAGACCCTGACGGCGATGGGTCCGTTGCGGTCGCGAGCGGTTGCCGTAATCCTTGCTGATGGCCTCCATAATCGCTTCCCTGTTCTCTGAAACCAGTCGCTTCAGGTCCAGCAGGTCCTGCCTGCGCTGCTGGTACTCCGGGCACGGATCCGCCGCATAGGCCTCGCGCTGCAGATCAAAATGCGCGCGCAGCATTGCTGCGTTATCGGTAGACATACTTTCCTGAACTGCGGTCATGATCAACCTCATGCTGTTATGATTAAACAATACAGTCTACGCCGGCAAAAAGCAGTTAACTTGACATTTTACGCAACCCCTCCGGTAAAGTGAGGCAGCACCCCTGGCTTTGAGCCAATCGCGGCCGCCGCGCGTAACAAGACTGAACCCAGGCCCTAAAGCGGGAGTACCCCAGCAGACATGACCACCCTGAATGAGACCATTCTGGTCAATCGCCCGCCAGATGAGGCCTTTGCCTATGTGTCCGATTTCACTACCACGACCGAATGGGACTCGACAGCACGCGAGGCAAAGCAGCTAACCCCGGGGCGGCCCGGCCAGGGTACCGAATTCCTGGTCAATTGCGCCGTGCCCGGCGGGTCGCTGGACCTGCACTACACCATCACCCGCTACGAGCCCCCCGAGCATCTCGTGCTTCGCGGCGTGGGGCGTTTTTTTGAGGTAGAGGACACCATATCCTTCCGCCGGCAGGGAGACCTGACAAAAATCGACTACCGGGCAGACTTCAACTTTCCCCGCTATCTGGCGCCTCTGCTGGGAGCCTTCCAGCCCGGCCTGGAACGTATGGGCCGGGCGTCAGTCGCGGGTCTGCAGCGTGCCCTGGAAGACAATTTCTCCCATCCCGAAGACAGTGAAGAATGTAACGGCAGGATCGCAGCGCTGGCCAGGCTGGCCGGCTTTACACGTTTTGGCTACCGCCGAGCGCGTAAATCCTGGCACCCGATGTCCGCCAGCATGAGCGGTAAACACGCCCTGATCACTGGTACCTCGTCGGGGATCGGCCTGGCCACTGCCCGAGACCTCGCCCGGCGCGGCGCGGCGCTGACGCTGGTCATGCGCAACGCTGAGCGGGCGCAACGCGTGCACGAAGAGTTGGTGGCCGAAACCGGCAACCACAACATTCAGGTGCAGATGGCAGACCTGAGCCTGATGGCCGATGTGGACGCGCTGTCTGCAAGGCTGCTGGCCGATGGCAGGCCCGTCGATATACTGGTGAACAATGCCGGCGCGCTGTTCAATGAACTGGCTCACACAGATGAAGGACTGGAACGCAGCGTAGCGCTTCTGCTCCTTAGCCCCTACCGTCTGACCCTCTCCCTGAAACCCTTGCTGGAAGCGGCGGCTGAAGGTGCCCGGGTGGTAAACGTTGTCTCGGGCGGGATGTACACGCAGAAGCTGTCAATGGACAACCTGGTGGCAAGCTCCGCAGATAACTTTTCCGGTTCCGTCGCCTATGCCAGGGCCAAGCGTGCACTGATGGTGGTCACCCGGCGCTGGGCCAGCGACTGGCAGCGCGATGGCATTGTCGTCAACGCCATGCACCCTGGCTGGGCCGACACCCCGGGAGTGGAGTCCTCACTACCGCTGTTCCATTCTCTGACGCGATTTGTGCTGCGTAGCCCCGAGGAAGGCGCCGATACCATAGTCTGGCTGGCGGTGGCCACCGAAGCAGCAGCGAGCAGCGGCAAACTATACCTCGATCGAAAGCCACAGCCGCTGCACCTGCAACCATCCACTCGCGAGAGCACGGCAGACCGCGAAAAATTGTTTCACTATCTTGCAGACTTTGCGCCTGCGGACACACGAAAAACTCTGGCGGAGGCCGGCTGACATGGCAAATGCAACAAACGCACCTGTTATCTACTGGTTCAGGCAGGATCTGCGGCTCAGCGACCTGCCGGCATTGCGAGCCGCGATTGACAGCGGAGCACCGGTCATACCGTTCTTCGCGATCGATGAGGATACGCCCGGCGAATGGGCCCCCGGAAACGCCAGCCGCTGGTGGCTGCAGCACAGTTTGCTGGCCCTGTCCGCCAGTATAGAAAAGCGCGGAGGCCGACTTGTTGTGCAGCGTGGCGGCAGTGAAGCGTTGTTGAGCCAACTGGTTGCAGAAACCGGCGCCCATGCCGTGTATTGCAGTCAGGCCTACGAGCCATGG
This sequence comes from Gammaproteobacteria bacterium, assembly GCA_030433415.1. GTDB lineage: Bacteria > Pseudomonadota > Gammaproteobacteria > Pseudomonadales > Halieaceae > Congregibacter. The sequence continues at coordinate 2,755 of JAUIMF010000140.1, forward strand.
AACAGGTCCCTGGAAGACCATGTTGCAACGAGCCTGGCCACACTGGGCGTGGCGCTGCACTGCCTGCCCGGTTCCCTCATCTTCACCCCTGGCGATATTCTCAACCAGGCCGGCGAACCCTTTAAAGTGTTTACGCCGTTCTGGCGTCACTGCAGAACCCGCCTGCCCGAACAGCGCCTTCTGCCTGCGCCGAAAAAAGGCGATTTCGCCGCATCGACACCAGCGGGCCTGGCCCCATCGGACTGGCAACTACTGCGTGCCTCCGAGCAGCCGGTCGCGGACTGGCACGATCTTTGGGAACCTGGCGCGCAAGGCGCGCAGCAGGCCTTGCAGCGCTTTCTCGACCACGCCCTGGAAGGCTACCGGGACGGCCGTGACATACCGGCCATAGCCGGCACCTCTCGCCTGTCGCCGCATTTGCATTGGGGAGACATCTCGCCCAGGGAGGTGATCGCTACCCTGCAGGCAGCTCCCGTCGGTGAGCTGGAAGATGACAGGGAAAAGTTCATCGCCGAGCTTGGTTGGCGGGAGTTTAACCAGCATCTCCTCTATCACTTCCCCCATATCGACCAGCAGCCCTTCAAACCCGCGTTTACATCGATGCCCTGGCAACAGAATGAGGACGGTTTCGAGGCCTGGAAGGAGGGTCGGACTGGCTACCCCATCGTCGATGCCGGTATGCGGGAACTGAAGGCCACGGGTTTTATGCACAACCGGGTACGCATGATCTGCGCCTCTTTCCTCACCAAGCACCTGTTGGTGCCCTGGCAATGGGGCGCACGCTGGTTCTGGGACACGCTGGTTGACGCCGATCTCGCCAATAACAGTGGCGGCTGGCAGTGGGTGGCGGGCTGCGGCGCCGACGCCTCGCCCTGGTTTCGCATTTTCAACCCCGTTCTCCAGGGCCGCAAATTTGACCCCGAAGGCGCCTACGTTCGACGCTGGGTACCGGAACTGACCGACCTTCCCGACCGACACCTGCATGCTCCCTGGGAGCTGCCCCCTATGCTTTCTGCCTCTTCCGGCGTCACTCTGGGCGAAACCTACCCCCACCCCATTGTCGATCATGCGACCGCCCGTGAAGCTGCGCTACAGGCCTACAAGGAGCGCTCCTCCGCCCCGTCAGCGGACGCGGGATAGCGATATTCAATCCTTACCTGCTGCTGCTTGCCTTGCGCATCACGCAGGTTACTGATGCCGTCATAGCGAATCAGCCGCTTGTCCTGCCACCCATACTGCAACTGAATGGGCGGCACCAGTGCGCCCAACAGCCAGTTGTCCAATGACACCTTGAGGCAC
>JAUIMF010000141.1 GCA_030433415.1 Gammaproteobacteria bacterium
GCCCATCACCTCGTAGCGAATGGCGGAGTGGCCCGCCAATCCCACGACGTTGAGCGCAGGATTCAGGGCCTGTATGGAGTCGAGGTACTCGCCGTAGCTGCTCCAGTTCCAGGGCAGGCCATCCATGATCGCGTCGGCGGCGATGTCCTCCACAGACTCCATCAGCTCTGCCAGATATCGGTGGTTCTGCTTGCTGCACGGCGCAAACGTGACGCCGCAGTTGCCGATGAGTGCGGTGGTCACACCGTGATAGGAGCTCGAACTCATCATCGGGTCCCATCCGACCTGGGCATCGAGGTGCGTGTGCAGATCCACGAACCCCGGTGTAACGACCTGCCCTGTCGCGTCGATGGTGCGGGCTGCACTATCAGCCGAGAGATCGCCGATGCGGGCAATACGTCCGCCCTGGATCGCCACGTCGGCCTGAAAGCCGGCGGTACCTGTGCCGTCTATCACCTGGCCGCCGCGAATAATGAGATCGTATTCCATGCTGTGTTCCTCCACTCCCGATGTTGCAACCGCCCGATGCTATCAGATCTGCGGCTCGTCGCCCTCAGGGCGGTAGAAGGGCGTATCACCCGAGATCGTCACCCGCCGCAGCACTCGACGATGCGGAAAGTAATCGCTGGCCGCGTAGTGCTGCACCGACCGATTGTCCCAGAAGGCAATCGAGCCAGGCTCCCAGCGAAAACGGCAGGTGTACTCCGGCCTCGCGTGCTGAGCGAGCAATTCTGCGACTATCGCCCGGGAAGACTCCGCGTCCAGGTACTCGCCAGAGCGCGAGTCATGCAAAGAGTCGTGGCGGATAAAACCGCCGTGGATGTACAGCGCGGTGCGACCCGACTCCGGGTGGGTGCGCAGCACCGGATGGCGCACGCCGAACGGAATGCGCGCCTTGATCGAATCCACCAGCGCCTCGCTCATCGTGCCCGGTCGGCGCGCGTCCAGGAACACCCGGTAATCATGCACGCCCGAAAGGCCTTCGATCTTCTGTCTTAGCGTCCCGGGCAGACCTAGGCAGGCTGCGAAGCTGTCTGCAAACAGTGTGTCGCCGCCTACCGGCGGCACTTCCGTGCACTGCGCCACGGATCCCAGCGACGGCCGCTCCATCCACGTGACATCCGTGTGCCAGCCGTTTTCCGTGCCGGGATGCTGATCGTCGTGCACGATCTCGAGAATGTAGGGGTTACGTCCCGGCTTGCCGAATGGGAAGGCGTCCAGCTCACCGAAGCGGCGCGCGAAGGCGACCTGCTCGTCCTCATCCAAGTGCTGGTCGCGGAAGAATATGACTTTCCGCTCAATCAACGTCTGCCTGACAAAGCGCGTCATCGCTTCAGTCGCCGGTGATTTAAGATCCACCCCATGCACGACCGTGCCCAGCGTGAGGCCCAGATGCTCGAAGCGGGCGCCGAGCATCTCGGCCTGAGCAGCAAGGTCATCGGTGACCGGCTGATTACCCATGCGCTCGTATTCCAGAGCAACACCGAGGCCGACAGGATCGCGCTGAAATAGCTTCTCGCGGGAACGCCGCGAAGCCTGCTTCTGGGTGCGATCGCGAATGGCGTCGAGTTCCTCCGCAATGGCGATGGCATGGTCGTTGTAGGTCATCATCTCCTCCCCCTAACCAGTCACTCAGGTTTTTTTGAGCCGAGGCGCCGGCCCGGAAATTCTCCAAGGCGCCTTCGGCAGCGAAAATGGCGGCCCCGGATACACCACCGGCTCCGGCAGATCGTCGTGCACTACCGGCACCTGCATACCGCGCGCGACGAAGTGTGGATCCTCGAACGCTTCCTCGGGGCTGTTGATCACGCCTACGGCCAACCCCGCGCGCTGGCAGCCCTCGAAGAAGTCCTGCGCCGAAACGGACTCGGCGATGGTGGCAAGGCCCTGACGGCCCGCCATGAAGATCGCCGTAACGGTGTCGTCGGTGCCGATCAGCGACAGGTTGAAGTTACCTTCCCAGTTGGCGCCCATTTCGATGAACACCTTTTCGGGGAAGTCGAGTTCCAGCGTATTGAGCCAGGCGAGCAGCTTTGCGAATTCCTGAGGAAACCGCGGCGGCACGCCGGTGTTCACCCAGCGCCCGTCTGCGCAGCGCATCTGCGTTTCGCCGGTAGGCTGGATGGCTGCGTGACGACCGGTCTGGCGCTGCACCGTCGTCTGGTTGACCAGCCAGTTGTAGGAGCCGGCTTCTGTGGTGACATTGAGCGCCGCGGTGATCGACACATCGACGAACTGCCCGCGTCCGCTCTCGAGCCGGGCGAGCAGCGCCGTGAACACGCTCATCACCGCGAAGTGGCAACCCGTGTGGTACGCCTGATTACCCCAGCCCCGTACCGGCGGCAGAGTGTGGTCGTCGTATCCGCAATTCCACACCGGCCCGCCGGCGGCCATGAGCGTCAGGTCGGTGCTCGGCAGGTCGCTCAGCGGTTCGTTGCGCCCGTACGGGGTGATCGCCACGTGGATGAGGCGCGGGTTGCGCTGCGAAGTCTGCGGGTAGTCGAGGCCGAGGGCTGCAAGGCGCTTGGTGGGCTCCGACTCGATGAGCACGTCGGCGTCATCCAACAAGCTCTGAAGCTGCGCCCGATCCACATCGTTTTCGAGATCGAGCACCGCGCCCCGTTTGCTGGTGTTGTAGTGCCAGAAGTAGAGGCTGAGATCCGGATCGACTTCGTCCTTATAGAATGGCGGGTAGTGGCGACTGACGTCGCCGCCAGGTGGTTCGATAAGGAGCACGTCTGCGCCCATGTCTGCCAGGATTTTGCCTGCGAAGGCGCTCCGCTCATTGGCAAGCTCCACCACCTTGAGTCCTTCGAGCACGCTCACAGCACACCCTCCTCATAGAGCTCAGCAACGTCTGCGGCGTTCATGCCGAGCAGCCTTGTCAACACGTCCTCCGTGTGTTCGCTGAGACAAGGACCTCCACGTTTGGTTTGCCAATCGGTCTCTGAAAGATGTACCGGCTGGCCGTCCACCCGCACGGCGCCGATAGCGGTGTGCTGCACCTCGGGCCACAGGCCGAAGTCGGCAGTGGTAACGTCCTGATCGATGCGCTCCTGTGGCTTCTGCACCGCTGCGGCGGCAATGGGGAGCGCCTGAAGCTGTGCCTGCAGGGCGAACTTCTCGTGCGAGGCCGTCCAGCGGCTGAGGTGTTCATCCAGCGCGTCCTGTCCGGCCAGCCGGGCATCGAGGTTCGCGAACGCTCCGGTCCAAGACTGGTCAATCAACCCAGCGAGCCGTCGCCAGTCGTCATCGTTGCGGCAGGCAATCGCAATCCAGTGATCGTCCCCGGCGCAGGAATAGATGCCGTGCGGCGCCATGGGCTGAAACTGGCTGCGGTTGCTGTGCACCTTGTCCGCGCCAGCCAGACCGCGGCCGTTCACCGTCCAGTCAAGCAGTGCCGGGCCGTTCAGCGTAAGCGCAGCATCGGTGCAGGCGAGATCTACCCACTGGCCCTCGCCAGTGCGTTCGCGGTGGTACATGGCCGCGAGAATCGCCATGGCCATGTAGTAGCCGCCGGTATGATCCATGTACGAGTAACCCCAGCCAGCGGGCTGCTGGCCGGGCAGCCCCGAAGTGTGGGTCAGGCCGGACATGGCCTGCACGATGGGGCCCCAGGTCTTGAAGGCGCTGTAGGGACCGTTGAAGCCGAAGCCGCAGTTGGACACGTAGATGATGTCTTCGCGTATGCGCCGCATCTCCTCGTAGCCGAAGCCCCAGCGCTCCAGCACACCGGCGGCGAAGTTCTCCGTGACAGCATCGCTCACGCGAATGAGCTGACGCAGGATGTCTTTGCCCTTCTCGGTTTTCAGGTTGAGCGTGATGCCGAGTTTGTCAGTATTGTGGTTGTTGAAGGCGCCACCGAGGTCGATGCCGGTGCGCTCATCCTTGAACGGCGGGTTGCCGCGCAGGATGTCCCAGCGACCCTGGCG
>JAUIMF010000057.1 GCA_030433415.1 Gammaproteobacteria bacterium
GTCGGGCATTGCCACGGTCTACGTTGTGCGCCACGTGCTGGGAGCAACGCTGTGAAGCCGCTTGCCGGACTGTTGTGTGGCCTGCTCTTCGGCCTGGGACTGGCCGTTTCGGGAATGACCGATACGCACCGTGTGCTGGGCTTTCTCGACCTGTTCGGCGCCTGGCAGCCCGCGCTCATTTTTGTGATGGGAAGTGCGCTTGTCGTGACCCTGCTGGGCTTTCGTCTGGTCCTGCGCCAGCGCCAGCCTTTGTTCGCACCCAGTTTCTACCTGCCCACCACCCGTGACATCGATGGCCGCCTCGTCGGCGGTGCGGCGCTGTTTGGCATTGGTTGGGGTATCTACGGCTATTGCCCGGGCCCCGCGATTTCGAGTCTGTTTTACGCTGAAACGAATACTGTCTATTTTGTGCTGGCCATGGTGGCGGGCATGTGGCTCGCCTCGCTTCTTGAGCGCCGGTTGTCATCGTGACACCCGCTATCAGCAGCCTGGAGCAAGCGGCGGCGCTGGTGTATGAACACATGGCGCCGACACCCCAGCTGCACTGGCCCCTGCTGTGCCAGGAACTGGGTGCCGAGGTCTGGGTCAAGCACGAAAACCATGCGCCAACGGGTGCCTTCAAGGTTCGCGGTGGTATCACCTTCATGGACTGGTTGCGTCGAACGCATCCTGAGTATCGCGGTATCGTCTCGGCGACCCGCGGTAACCATGGCCAGAGCCAGGCGCGCGCTGCCCGCTCGGCAGGACTCGAGGCGCGCATTGTGGTTCCCGAGGGCAACAGTGTCGAAAAGAATGCCGCGATGGCGGCGTTCGGTGCAGACCTGGTGGTGTGCGGCAGGGATTTCGACGAAGCTCGCGAAGCAGCGCAACGGCTCGCGGCAACCGATGACCTGTTCATGGTTCCGCCCTTTCACCCCGAACTGGTGCGCGGCGTTGCCACCTACGCACTCGAGCTGTTCCGCGCAGTGCATGCCATCGACACCGTCTACGTTCCCATCGGCTGCGGTTCAGGCATCTGCGGCGTGATCGCCGCGCGCGATGCCCTGGGACTCGACACCGAGATTGTGGGCGTTGTATCGACGGCCGCACCCGCCGCCCGCGACGCCTTCATCAGCGGCAACATCGAATCCAGCACCACCGCGATCACTCTTGCCGACGGTATCGCGGTTCGCCAGGTGGTACCCGAAGCGCTGACGATCTACCGACGGGGCGCCTCGCGGGTAGTGACGGTGAGCGATGACGAGATCGCCGAAGCCATGCGCCTGTACTTTCGTACCACGCACAATGTGGCTGAAGGAGCAGGAGCGGCAGCACTGGCTGCGCTGATGCAGGAGCGGGAACAGCAGCGCGATCGCCGCAGTGCCGTCATACTCTGTGGCGGCAACGTCGATACACAGCTCTTTCGCCAGATCCTGGCGGGGGAAACACCACGCCCATAACGACGAACGGCCCCCGAAGGAGCCGCTGCTGTGTCGTGATTCAGGGTCGCGATTAAGGGTCGCGATTAAGGCGCTAACCTGCCGCGGCCCTGTCTATGTTCTGCCGCTATTCTGTTACCAGACCCGCAGCATCCGCCGGGGTCAGGCCCAGGGCTGCCACCACCATATTGAAGAATTCGGCTTCGCGGGAGGAAATCCGGTCATCGGCGTGCATGACCTTCACCAAGCCTCGCAGAATGGTCTGGCGTTGTGCAACGCTCATCTTGGACGCCGCATTGCCGAGGATCTTCTGCAGCGGAGCCGATTCGTAAACCTTGGACAGCGCCGCAGTGCGGATTTCTGTCTCAGACAGCTCTTCACCGAGCTCCTCGCCGATGACGCCCTGTACCACGGCGATCTCAACGGGGTGGGTGTAGGCGTCTGCATCGGTGGCTCGCGCCATAACCAATACAAACATTTCTCGAAAAAGATCCGCATCCGCAGTTTCGGGGCTGTCGCCGAAAAGCTGCTTCACCTTGTTGAAATCCACCAGTGCCATTGCCGTTGCTCTCCCTGTCCAGTGCTGGCCGCCGGTCGATCATACTGGCTTTTGGCAGACGAGAACACCGCTGCGGCGCCCCCTACAGCAAATCTGTCCATCGGCCGCGGCAACGATCAGCGGGGCGAATTCTGCGTCCAAATACCGCTGCCGACTGCAGCCAGCAACGCATGGCATTGCTATAATCGCGCCTCACCGGATCGATATCGCCCATGAAAAAGAACCTGATCATCGCTTCTCTGATCGCAGCGGGGCTCACGCTTTGGCTGCTATCGGGGCTGCTGACGGAAGGCCCCGAGCCCCTTGCCGACACCAGTGACATGCTGGTCGACGAGGCCCCTTCGCGGTCGATGCGGGTGCGTGTGGCCGAATACCACGCCCAGCAGCGCACTCTGACGCACATCCTGCGTGGCAAGACCGCCAGCAAACGCGTCGCCGAAGTGAGCGCCGAAACCACTGGCCGCGTGGTGGCGCGCCCCGTGGAACGCGGTGACCACGTTGCCGCCGGTGACCTGCTCTGCGAGCTCGCCCTGGACGAGCGTGAAGTTGCCGTCGCTGAGGCCAGGGCCGCCCTCGCCCATGCCGACATCGAGTATCGGGGCGCGCGGGAGCTGCACGACGATGACCTGGTATCCGAGATCGGTATCGCGGATCTGGCAGCCAAGCTCGCAGCCGCCAAGGCCAATCTCGAACGCCAGGAACTGAATCTCAAACGGCGTATGATCACCGCACCCTTTGATGGCGTTGTCGAAACGCTGCACCTCGACGTGGGCGATCTGGCTGCCATGGGCTCCCCCTGCGCCACGCTCCTGGGCATGGACCCCATGCTGATCACCGCCAACGTATCGGAGCGCGAAATCGGCTACATCGAGCTCGGGCAGGCCGTAACCGCCCGCACCAGCACCAACGCGAAGCTCGACGGTAAAGTCACCTTTGTCGGACGCCAGTCCGACGCTGTCACGCGCACCTACCCGGTCGAGATCACCGTGGCGAACCCCGACCTGCTGCTGCGGGCCGGCCTGACAACGGTGGTCAGCGTCGCCAGTGAGACCGTGCTGGCGCACCGTGTATCGCCCGCGCTGTTCACCCTCAACGACGCCGGCGTCATGGGTTTGCGTGCCGTCGATGACAGCGACCGCGTGGTGTTCCACCCCATCAACGTGGTCGAGGACTCCCCTGCTGGCGCCTGGGTCACGGGCCTGCCGTCGATCGTGCGCCTGATTACCGTTGGTCACGAGTTCGTGTCTCAGGGTGAGCGCGTCGACATCGAGGCCGCCACACCGGCAACGGCCAGCCGCCAGTGATCGGCTTCATTGATGCGGCGATCAACCGCACGCGCACGACGCTGCTGATGATGGGCGTGGTAGTGCTATGCGGACTGATTTCGCGGGCGATACTGCCCATCGCCAACGACCCGCATATTGTCCTGCCCTATTTCTACGTGGGCATACCCCACGAGGGCATCTCACCGGAGGATGCCGAGCGCCTGCTGATCCAGCCCATGGAGATCGAACTGCGCAAAATCGAGGGCGTCGAAGAAATCACGGCGATGGCCTCCGAGGGTTATGCAACCCTGTTTGTCGAGTTTGAAGCCAGCGCCGACCTTGATGCGGCCCTTACCGACGTGCGCGAGGCGGTGGATCGTGGCAAATCGGAAATACCCTCCACCGCTGAAGAACCCGTGGTACTGGAACTGGATGTGGACGACTTCCCCCTCATTCAGGTCAATCTTATCGGCGATGGTGCCGGTGAACGCCAGGTGTACGAAGCCGCGTTACAGCTGCGCGACGACATCGAGACCATTCCGTCGGTCCTGAGCGCCGACCTTCGTGGTCACCGCGAGGAAGTACTAGAGGTACTCATCGATCCAGAAGCCCTCGAGGCCTACCGCATCTCCAGCGAATCGCTGATCGGGCTGCTGTCGCGCAACAACGTACTGATCCCCGCCGGCAGCGTCGATACCGGCGGGGGGCGTTTTTCCGTCAAGGTTCCGTCGGTGGTCGAAACCGCCCGGGATGTTATGGACCTGCCCGTGCAGGTCAACGGCGATTCCGTCGTCACGCTTGAGGATGTGGCCAGCATCCGCCGCACCTTCAAGGATCGCACCGGCTATGCCCGCTTCAATGGCATGACCACGATTGCCATCGAGGTGAAAAAGCGCGCCGATGCGAATGTGATCGACACCGCCAACGCGGTACTGGAGATCGTGGAGCGCGCACAGCAGGATATACCCCCGACGATACGCATCGTGCCCTCGCAGAACACCGCCGAGTTCGCCGAGGAGCAGGTCACGGAGCTGCAGGGCAACATTCTGACCGCTCTGGCCCTGGTGATGGTCATCGTCGTGGCTGCCATGGGTTTTCGTAGTGGCGTCATCGTCGGCCTGGGCATTCCCTTCTCACTGCTCTTTTCCGTCATCATCATTTACCTGCTGGGCTACACCTTCAACTTCATGGTGATGTTCGGCATGCTGCTCGGGCTGGGCATGCTCATCGACGGCGCCATCGTGGTCACGGAGTTTGCCGACCGCAAAATGAGTGAGGGCATGGACCATCATGCCGCCTACTCCGAGGCCGTGAAGCGCATGTTCTGGCCCGTGACAGCTTCTACCGCCACCACGCTGGCGGCGTTTCTGCCCCTGATGTTCTGGCCCGGCATCTCCGGTCAGTTCATGCGTTACCTGCCCGTCACCGTGTTTACCGTGCTGGCCGGATCGCTGCTGTACGCGTTGCTGTTTGGGCCGGTATTGGGGACGATCTTTGGCAAGCCCTCGGCCCACACCGCCAATGCGCAGAAAACCCTCGAACAGCTTGAGCATGGCGACCCCACCCGGCTGAGCGGCGTCACGGGCAGCTACGCTCGCCTGATCGCCGCCGTCTGCCGCCACCCGATTGTCACCCTGGGGCTGATTTTCTCGCTGCTGTTCAGCGTATTCTGGGCCTACGGCGAGTTCGGGCGCGGCATGATTTTTTTCAACGATTCAGATCCCCAGTTCGCCACCGTCTCTGTCATCGGACGTGGCAACCTGTCGGCGAACGAGGTCGATGATCTGGTCCGCGAAGTCGAAGAGCGGGTCCTGCAGGTGCCCGACATCCGCTCTCTGAATACACAGACGATACTGCCCGGGGGCAATAGCGGCGGCGGACTCGGAGGCGGCTCGTCGAACGACCGCATCGGCGCCATGTTTATCGAATTCCTGCCCGAGTCGAACCGCGACCGCAACGGCTACGAGATCGTGCGCGACATCCGGCAACGCACCTCCAATCTCGCCGGCATACGCGTGGAAGTACAGGTCCTGGAACAGGGGCCGCCCGTTGGCAAGCCCATCCAGATCGAACTGCGTTCGGCGCACCGGGAACTGCTGGAACCGGCCCTGAAGCGAATCCGCGATCACATGGATACGCTTGAGGAACTCGTGGACATCGACGACACCCGGGCCCTGCCATCCATTGAGTGGCGTATGCAGGTGGACCGCGCCCAGGCGGCAATCTACGGTGCGGACGTATTGGCCGCCGGCGTCGCCCTGCAACTGGTCACCAATGGTGTAAAGGTCGCGGAGTACCGCCCCGATGGCGCTGACGATGCGGTCGATATCCGGGTCCGTTTTCCCGCCGAGCACCGTGGCCTGAACGTCATGGAAGAGCTGCGGGTATCCACCAACCAGGGCCACGTACCGCTGAGCAATTTTGTACGGATTCAGCCGGCCCCCGGCGTGGACACCTTCGAGCGCATTGACGGTTCACCGGTAGAGCGCATACGCGCCAACGTCGTCGAGGGCGTACTCGCAGACACGATGGTGAAAGAGATTCAGGCGTGGCTCGACACCCAGGAGTTCGATTCACGCCTGACCGTGGAATTCCGCGGTGCAAACGAAGAACAGGCGGAATCCATGGCCTTTGTACAGGTCGCTTTTCTGCTGTCCCTGCTGCTGATGTTTGTGTTGCTCGTCACCCAGTTCAACAGCTTTTACCAGAGCGGACTGATCCTTCTCGCCGTGATCATGTCCACCGCGGGCGTGCTGCTCGGCCTGCTGCTCACGGGCAGCCCTTTCAGCGCCATCCTCAATGGCATCGGTGTCGTGGCCCTGGCGGGCATCGTCGTGAACAACAACATCGTGCTCATCGACGCCTACAACGTGGTGCGGCACGAACACCCCATGCTGACGCCTGCCGAGGCCATTGTGCGGGCCGCGTCGCAGCGCCTGCGGCCCGTACTGCTGACGACGGTGACCACCGTGTTCGGACTGCTGCCCCTTGCCCTGCACTTCTCTGTTGACCTGGTCAATCGTAGCTTTACCGCGGGCGGACAGCTGGCGATTCTGTGGGCGCCTCTTTCCCAGGCCATTGTGTTCGGCCTCTCCTTTGCCACGGTACTGACGCTCGTCGCCACCCCGGCCTTTCTCGCCCTGCCCGCCCAGATCCGCTTGCGCCTGCAGCTTCGACGTACCGCGCGGGCCGACGCCCGGGCCTCGGCATGAACCGCGGTTTGCGGTTTCGAAAATGCACGAAAGGCTTTGCCTGACCGCGATCTTTGGCGATACTTCAGCAGCTGTGAACCCCACTCGTAACCGATGGTAAAAAGGAACCCCCAGGCATGAGAGCGCTTCTGACATTGGTACTGGCCGCCACCCTGGCAGGCTGCAAAATTCAGATGAGTACCACTACCGGAGGCTCCATCACCACCGCCTCCGGCAACTTCAGTTGCACCGGTGGCTCCTGCACTCCGATCGACGTCACCGATCTTGAATTCGACGAGACCTTCACCGCTGAACCCGACCCAGGCTTCAGCTTTGTCGGTTGGCGCAAAAAACAGCGCGGTCTCTGCGGTGGCAGCACCGACTCCTGCCGCCTGTTCACCTCGGGCTTTGCCGGTAACAACCTACTGCTGTCATTCCTCGACAAGGATGACGAAGTCTTCTTTCTGGAAGCGGTCTTTACCGAAAACAGCAGTGCCGGTGGAGGCTCGGGCACCGGCAATGCATCCAGTTGCTGGAATGAGACCCTCGTGAGTCCCGGTACGACCCTGGTGGCCAGCTATGCCAGCAGCAATGGCTCGGGCAATCTGGATTTCAACTACGACCAGATTATCGAGAGTGGCTTTACGTTTAACGGCATGAGTGCGCTGCGAGCGACGTCCAACGTCACCGCGACCGGCGATTCGCCGTCGACCTCAGTGACCAAGGCGTATTTCCAGGCGCCCGGTGGTCAACGCATTCGCAGCCTCGGCGTAGAAACCGAGGTCCTGTCACCGCAAAGTGCCTTCAGCACCAACACGCTGGATCCCTTTGAGCTGAAACGCTTTGACCTTGCCGCCGGCGAAAGCTACGTAACGAGCTTTGACCTGATCTCTGAGACCACGACAAGCGGACAGACCTTCAGCGATACCACCTCGATCGAACGCACTGTGCGTTTTGATGGCGTCGAGAGCGTCACCGTACCTGCGGGCACCTTCGATGCCTGCCGCTTCACCGTCATGACCACGACCTCGTCGACCACCGTAGGCACCAGCTCAACGGGCACCGATACGGAGTGGTATCACGTGGGCACTGGCACGCTGCTGAAAAACCAGGAGGACGACTCGGTGACGGAACTCAAGTCCGCCTCGATCAATGGTGTGGATATCTGAGTCAGGGCGCCTGCAGCAGATCCAGGGCCGCGGCCACCATGGCCCGACGGCCTGTACTCAGCGTCGGTTCGGGATCCGGCGCAAAAAATGGTGAATGCAGGGACGGCAGGCGCGCCTCGCCGCGCTGCGCCTGCTCCCAAAGCGCTGCGGGCACCGTACCCAGGCGCATCATGAAGGACGGAATCTTCTGCGCCGTACGCCCGTAGCGTGAGAAGTCCTCGCCCCCCATTTCCTTGGAGATCCCGACCAGGGCGTCGTCGCCCAGCTCTCGCTGCATCGCGGTGACCGCCCGCTGGACCAGGGCCGGGTCATTCCACAGGGCGGGGGTATATTCCTCGCGCACCTCAACCCGTGGCGGGCGATCGGCGGGCATGTCCATCGCCTCGGCCTGCTTCGTCGCAATGCGCTCGATGCCGCTGAGCAAACGTTCGCGCACGGCGTCGGAGTAGGAGCGCACCGTCAATTGCAGTTTGACCTCGTCGGGAATGATGTTGTGCTTGGTACCGCCGTGAATCGAGCCCACGGTCACCACACCCGGCTCGGCGGGATGAATCTCGCGAGACACCAGCGTCTGCAGATCCATAATGATCGCCGCGGCGAGCACGACGGGATCGCGGGCCGTGTGGGGATAGGCCCCGTGCCCGCCAATGCCGTACAGCGTCACGTCCACCATATCCACATTGGCCATCATCCAGCCTTCGATGAATCCGACCTGCCCCGCCGGCAGCGTTGCGATGGTGTGCAGTGACAGATTGAAATCGGGCACGGGAAAACGCTCGAAAAGACCATCCGCCAGCATGTCACGGGCACCGGCGCCGCGTTCCTCCGCCGGCTGCATGATCACGACCAGGGTGCCCTGCCACTGGTCGCGCCGCTGCTGCAACTCCAGCGCCGAGGCCAGCACCACGGTCATGTGTACGTCGTGGCCACAGGCATGCATCACCGACACATCGCTACCGTCGAGCTCCGTGGCCTGCACCGTACTGGCGTACGGCAGGCCGGTCTGCTCCTTGACTGGCAACCCGTCCATATCGGCGCGCAGCAGTAGCGTGGGACCCTCGCCATTTTCCAGCACCGCCACCACGCCGTGACCACCCACACCCCGGGTCACGGTAAAGCCCCCCGCTTCGAGGCTCGATGCCAGGCGCGCGGAGGTATGAGCCTCCTGAAACGACAGCTCCGGACTCGCGTGCAACTGCTGGTAGTAGGCGACCTCGTCAAAGGCCTGGGCGGGACTGAGCATCACCAGCAACAGGGGCATGGCGGTGAGTCGTCGGAACATAGATTTCTCCGTATCGGTTCAGGGGCGCTGCGCGCTTACCCCACAGACTCTACCCGCGCGGGCGCGGCGTGCAAAGCCGCCGTTGACAGCACGATTATCAGCGGGTGCGCCAATACGCAACGCTCCCGTACAATACGGGCACTGCGCCCGCTGCGAGCACGCCTTGAACGACCCGCTTACCAACGCACCCGACAGCCCCCCCGACAACCCCACCCCCGCGGTGCAGGGCAGCCTGCAGACCTATCGCCGACTCCTTGGCTATCTGGGTCCGGTGACGACGGCGTTTCTGATCAGCATGGTCGGCTTCATTCTGTACGCGCTGACCCAGGCGGCGTTCGCCGGTCTGATGCAGTATCTGCCCGCGGCGTTCGATGGGGTTGCCCCGGCGGGCCTGGACAAGGCGGCCACGGGCCTCAAGGACTGGGAGCAGGCGCTGGGCCTGGATGAACCTGAAAACGTACGTAATTTTCTGCCCCTCGCCCTGATCGTGATTGTGACGCTGCGGGGTGTTGGCTCGTATCTGGGCGGCTACTACATCACCTATGTGGCGCGCCACGTGGTCAACCGCCTGCGCGTGGACGTGTTTGCCCATATCAACCGCCTCCCCGCGGGCTATCTGGCCCAGCGCAATTCTGCCGAACTCCTGTCCCTGATCACCTTCAACATCGAGCAGGTCGCCGCCGCGGCGTCTACGTCGATCAAGATCATCGTGCGCGAAGGCATGACGGTGATCGCCCTGCTCGGCTACATTTTTTACCTCAACTGGAAGCTCTCGCTGTTGTTCCTGGTCCTGGCGCCCGCCATCGGTGCGATCATCGGGCTGACCTCACGGCAGTTTCGCAAGTACAGCCGGCGTATCCAGGACTCCATGGGAGACATCACCCGCGTCGCCGCCGAAGCCATTCGTGGCTTTGCCGTCGTGCGTGGCTATGGCGGTACCGACGCAGAAACCGCGCGCTTCACCGATCGCAGCGCCTATGCCCTGAAGCAGGACCTGAAGCTGGCCCGGGTGAACGAAATCAGTACGCCGATCATCCAGTGGCTGACCTTCAGCGCCCTGGCGGGCCTATTCTGGTTCGGCCTGGACCCGGCGCTGCGCGGTGATATGGATGCCGGTACGTTCCTGGCCTATATCACCGCCGCGAGCCTCGTGGCCAAACCGCTGCGGCAGCTCACCCAGGTCAATGCGCGCATCCAGCGTGGTATCGCCGCCGCCGAGAGCGTGTTTGTGATCCTCGATGAGGCACCGGAGCGCGCCACGGGTGAGCTGCCAACCCGCCCCCTGCGCGGCGCCTTTGAGTTGCAGGATCTGCATTTTCGCTACCCAGGCGCTGCCCGCGACGCGCTGGCGGGCATCTCGCTGCAGGTGCAGGCCGGTGAAACCCTCGCCCTGGTCGGCCGCTCCGGTTCGGGCAAAACCACGCTCGCGAGCCTGCTGGCCACCCTGTTACCGGCCCCACCGGGGCAGTTGCTGCTGGACGGCCAGGCCATGGAGTCCCTGCAACTCGCGGCGCTGCGTCGCGATATCGCCTATGTGTCTCAGCACACCACGCTGTTCGCAGCGACGGTGCGTGAGAACATCGCTTACGGTGATCTGGCCGGGGCGGACGATGAGCGCATTCGCGCAGCGCTGGACCAGGCCAATGCGCTGGGATTCATCGATGCCCTGCCGCAGGGTCTGGACACCGTACTGCGTGAAGAAGGCGATGACTTCTCGGGAGGCCAGCGGCAACGCCTGTCCCTGGCACGGGCATTTCTCAAGGACGCACCGGTGCTGATCCTCGATGAAGCGACCTCGGCCCAGGATGCCGAAAGTGAAGGGCTGATCCAGCAGGCACTGGAGCGCATTTTGGAGCATCGCACCGCGGTGATCATTGCCCACCGCCTGTCGACGGTAGAACAGGCGGACCGCATCGCGGTGCTCGACGACGGCAGGCTTGTGGAACTCGGATCCCATGAGGAACTGCTGGAGCGCCGCGGACTCTACGCGCAGCTTTACCAGCAGCAACTCGCGGACTAAGCGTTGTGAAGGTACTGCAGATACTTCCCGCCCTGGACAGCGGCGGCGTTGAACGCGGTACGCTGGAGCTCGGCAAGGCATTGGTGGATGCGGGCCACGAATCCCACGTACTGTCCGCCGGCGGTCAACTGGTGACGCGCCTGGAGCGCCAGGGTTCCCGGCACCATCGCTGGGACCTGGGTCGCAAGTCGCCCCTTACACTGCGCCACGTGCGCCCCCTTCGGCGCTGGTTGCAGGAGCAATGTTTTGACGTCGTGCATCTTCGCTCACGTATGCCAGCGTGGATCTGCTGGCTCGCCTGGCGACGCATGGACCCCGCCACCCGCCCGCGTCTGGTCAGCACGGTACACGGTCTGCATTCCGTGAGCCGCTACAGCGAGATCGTGACCTGCGGCGAGCGCGTCATCGTAGTGTCTGAGGCGGTGCGCTCGTACGTCAGCGAGAACTACCCGCGCTGTGATACCGACAAGCTGCGCCTGATCTACCGGGGTATCAATCCATTGGAGTACCCCCGGGACCACCGCCCCCACGATCAGTGGATCGCGACGTGGTATGGCGACTTCCCCCAGCTTCTCGACAAGCGCGTGATCACACTGGCGGGACGGCTCACCCGCCTGAAAGGCCATCACGATTTTTTGCAGCTCATCGCCACACTCAAGCGCCAGGGCCTGCCTGTCCATGGCCTTGTCGTGGGCGGCGAGGACCCGAAACGCCTGGCCTACGCGCAGGAGATCTACGCGCAGACCGACACCCTGGGCCTCGGGGGCGACATCACTTTTGCAGGTCATCGCAGTGACCTGCGGGATATCTACGCCGTGTCGGATGTGGTGGTCTCGCTGTCTACGCAGCCCGAGTCCTTCGGGCGCACCGTGCTGGAACCCCTGAGTGAAGGCAGGCCCGTCGTGGGCTATGCCCACGGCGGTGTGGCGGAAATCCTCGATGCGCTGTATCCCCAGGGTGCGGTGCCCGTGGGCGAGCTCGACAAAGTTGCCGGATGCATCACCGGAATTCTTGCCGGCGAAACATCCCCCCCGGCGCCCAATACCCGGTTTCTTCTGGACACCATGACCAGCGAGACCCTGGCACTGTATCGTGAACTGCTGGCCTCACCGCGCGAGACCAGTCACTGACTTTTTAACAGGAGAATTGCATGCTGTTAGCCCTGTCCACCTGGAGCGATGTTGAAGCCTACCTGCAGCGAAGCAGGGCCATTATTCTGCCGATCGGCTCCATGGAGCAGCACGGTCCCACCGGCCTCATCGGCACCGACGCCATCTGCCCCGAGGTGATTGCCACCCATGCGGCGCAGGACGCGCCGGACATACTGGTGGGCCCCACCTTCAATGTCGGCTCGGCCCAGCATCACCTCGGGTTTCCCGGCACCATGACGCTCCGCCCAAGCACCATGATCGCGGCCATCACGGACTGGACCCACTCGCTGCGCCGCCACGGCTTTGAAAAACTCTATTGGTTCAATGGCCACGGGGGTAACGTCGCGACCATCGCCGCTGCCTTTGCCGAAATCCACGCCGAACGCAGCTTCGACGGACCAGACAGTGCCCTGCCCCAACTGTCACTGGTGCAACGCAACTGGTGGGAGCTACCTACGGTGATGGACGTGTGCCGACGCCTGCACCCGCGCAATGAAGGCTCGCATGCCACCCCATCCGAGGTCGCGGTGACCTACGCCGCCTACCCCGCGCAGGTGCGCGATGTCGTGCTTGAGCCGCCTGTCGCCCCGTCTGGCAGTTTCGGCGATGCCGAAGACTACCGGGCGCGATTTGCCGACGGGCGCATCGGTTCCGATCCATCCCAGGCGACGGTGGAGAACGGTCGCGAGATTATCGAAACCGCGGCGCAAGCGCTGCTAACGGACTTTCGCCGCTTCGCTGAGAGCTAGGCGTCCACCGCCGCAAAGGCAGCCGCGAGTTCCGCGATCAAATCATCGGGGTCCTCCAGGCCGATGTGCAGGCGCAGCAGCGTTTCATCGTCTGCCAGCGGCACCGTGGCGTGCTCCCGGTGCAGTTCCATGGGCAGGCACAGACTCTCGAAGCCACCCCACGAAAAGCCGACGCCAAACAGCTCCAGACGATCGATGAATCGCGCCAGGGCACCGTCATCGCCCAACCGGGCTACGATGGCGAACAGGCCGTTAGCGCCGCTGAAGTCGCGCTGAAAATTCGCATGCCCGGGACAGCTGTCCCAGGCGGGGTGCAGCAGGCGCTGCACCGCATCCTGATCTTGCAGCCACGTCGCCACGCGCCGCGCTGCGGCGTCGTGCGCAGGCAATCTCACCGCCAGGGTACGCAGCCCCCGCAGCGCCAGCATGGCATCGTCCGGCGCCAAATGCAGACCCTGGGCCAGGGTGTAGCGATGCAGGCGTTCGTACAGAGCCTGATCGCGGGTGGTGGTCACACCGAACAGGCAGTCCGCGTGACCATTGAGGTACTTGGTACCGGACTGCATGGCCAGGTCCACACCGTGGTCCAGGGGATTGAACAGCAGGGGCGTGGCCCAGGTGTTGTCGATCGCCGTAAGCAGTCCGCGCTTACGGGCCACGGCCACGATTGCCGGCACGTCCTGCACCTCAAAGGTGCCCGACCCCGGCGACTCCATGAAGATCAGGCGGGTGTTGTCGCGCACAAGCTCATCGATGGACTCCCCCATCAACGGATCGTAGAACGTGGTGCTGACACCGCGTTGTGCCAGCGTGCCCTTGCAGTAATTGCGTGTGGGTCCATACACGCTGTCGGCCATGAGCAGATGATCGCCGGGCTTCAGAAAGGCGCTGAGTATACTGGCGATCGATGCCACCCCTGACGGCGCCAGGACCGCGCCGACACTGTCGTCCAGCACCATCAGGGCATCTTCGAGCGCGCGGGTCGTCGGCAATCCCATGCGCCCGTAATACAAATGATCGCGATCAAGAGGGGCTGCTTTGCGTGCCTCGAACTCCGCGTAATCGCGAAACAGCACGGTGGACGCGTGATACACTGGGCTGGCGACCACACGCGGATCGCTGCGGCCACTGTGGAGCAGCCGCGTTACGCGGGCTTTGGCATTGCTATGATCAGGCGGTGCGGCCACGGGGTACTCCAGAACCAGAAAATGCGGTGCAGGCTAGCATCTCACCAGCTGCGCTCCCAGTGCCCGCCAACGCAGACCACGTACGCGAGTCAGGAGCGGATGGGGTGGACGACCTCACCGCGCTCTGCGAAAGTGCATGCACCGATGCAGTCGCTAAGCAAACACCGACACGCAACAGTACGTTTGCCACCTTTGGACCAGGAGACAGGCCATGAATCACATCGACCCCACCCGCGAGCAGTTTGACGCCTTCAAGGCCCTGCCCCGAGACACGCCGATCATGATGCTCAACCTCATAAAACTCAAAGAGACGGCAACCTACCCGGACGGCAGCACCTGCTCAGGCGCCGAAGCCTATCGACGCTACGGCGAGCTAAGCGGTCCGATCTTTCGTGAGCTCGGTGGCGAGATCATGTGGCGCGGCACCCAGGAGTGCATGCTGACGGGGCCTAAGGACAAGCACTGGGACATCGCCTTCGTGGCGCGTTACCCCAACGCCGGCGCGTTTCTCGCGATGGTCACGAATCCGGATTACCAGGCAATCGTCATCAACCGCAGCGTCGCGGTGGAAGACAGTCGACTGATCCGCTTTGCGCCGCAGGATGGCGGCGCGGGCTTTGGCGGCTGATCAGGCCTCGTCCTGCGACGGCGATGCCGGGCAGGTGTTCATGCCCAGCAGGCTGTAGGCGGGACAGTACCCCATCAGTCCCGTTGCCAGAGGCACAATACCCACCAGACCCCACAGGGTCTGGGGGCCAATGGCCACCAGGCTCAGCAGCACCAGTCCGGCGACAATGCGCAGGCCGCGGTCGATAGCACCTTCGTTCTTGGTCATAACAGGCTCCCTGAAGCTGGCGTTGTGGTGAACGAACCCGAGCTTACGCCGCGCAGAGGCAGCTCGCCACCCTTGGCCAGGCCCGACCACCGCGGTTCGCCGTGCGATCAGGGCGCTGCACCCGACGCTCACAGGATGGCTCCCCAGGTTTTGAAGATCAGGGTGCCGATGAAGGTGCCCAGGGCGTAACCGAGCACCCCCACCAACACTGCCGGCGTGACCAGGTCCCGCCAGCCCTTCGCCGCGGCCAGGGCCGGTGCCGTGGTTGCGCCGAGCACCGCGGCGTTTGACGCAATCACCAGCTCTGGAATACTCAGCCGTAGCACCCGCCCCAGTAGCAACAGCACGACGCTCCGCTGGGTCGACCACCGCCTGTTCGCGATGTGCCGCAAAGCGGGCGACGATCCACCGGGCTCCCGGCAGCAGGGCAAGAAACGCCAGATACAGCGCGCTGAACAGATTATCCGCCGCCGTCGCCGCCGAGAAGAACGACGCGTCCTGATTCAAACCCGTGATCTCACCCAGCGCCGCATAGTTGACCGAGCCACCGATATAGGTCGACGCAAACAAACCGGCAATGGCGGGCTCACGCAGTTCCGGTGCCAGACCAACGTTGGCGGCCAGGGGGGACAGATCGAGACTCAGTGCCGCGAGCGTGACCCCGGCGACCGTCGCGACGGACGCGACGAAAAACGCCACGGTCAGCCGCGCCGCCTCGCGCACCATGCGTCGCAGGTCCGCCTGAAAAAGAAACAGGGGAATGAGCACCGGTACGAAATAATTGAACACGAAATCGTAAGCTGGCGCGCTGTGGGGCAGCAGTCCCAGATTGGACGCGAGAATCGCGCCCAGGATTGCGATCACGGCCCCGCTGATCTGCGCGCCCCAGCGCGTGCGCTCCAGATAGAAGGCGAGCGAGCTGATGGTGAAGAGTCCCGCCATCACCGCCAGATGGTTGCCGGCACCGACGAGGCTCAATGGGGGGCACCAATCGGCGAACCCGGAGGCAGGGTTGCGGGTTGGGACTCCCGTGGCACAACACGCCCTTGCAGGGCCTGGTCGATCAACGTACTTTCAAAGCGATAGAACGCCGCGTACGCGGGCTCGCCCCGACTGCGCGCCGCCATCATGCGCTGACTGCGCTCCAGGGCCTGCTGGGCTGCCGCCCGCACCTCCGGCGCGGCGCTGTCATCGGCGTAGAGCTGGCGCCAGTGACGCAGTAGCAGCGAGGCACTCCGTCGGTCGATGGCTCCGCGCACCCCGTCGTACTCCGGCAGCAGAATCCGGTCCTGGAGCCGGGCGAACAATGCTAGGGGGTCGGCCTGGGACGCATCCCTGTCATGCTGCAACGCCATGCGCGCCAGACGCTCGGGATGCAGCAGGATCGTCAGCGTGTGACCCACCGCTACCTCGGCGAGCGTCAGCGGGTCAAACAGCGCGCCGGTCCGCGCCGGCGCCGACTCGCGATTGCGATCGTAGCCGTAGGCCTTGGGGGGAATCTGCGCGAGCAACTGTGGCGACAATGCCAAAGCCGAAGGATCCAGGGTCGCCAACAGAGCCTCGATGGCCCGTTGCTGCTGCGGTGCGGGAACATCCATCACTGCGGCTTCTTCGTGGTCCGACGCAAGCGCATAGCGATAATCGGCACCACCGATCAACTTGCCGACGGCCTCGGCCTGATAGCGATGAAACAGATACACAGGCACGATCGCTTCCTGCAGATCACTCAGGGGGGCGTCTCCGCGCAGGCTTCCGGCCCCGAATCGTTCGAGTGCCGCCGCACGCACCGCCATCACCCGCTCAAGCTCCGTAACAGGGTCAGCGCCGTTGTCCCACAGATGGGACCGGGGGTGAAAATCACGCAGGGACCGGGAATCCGGATCCGACATGAACTCAAAGCCCGCTGCGCGATTGTCTGCCACCAGGGCACGCAGGGCCGGGGCTTCCTCCCAGGGATCCCGGTACTGGGCGTAGCCATAGCGGATGGCGCGCTTGTCCCACTCGCCGATACCTTCGCCATAGGCTCCACTAAGCGTCACCGCGCCCCCCTCGTCCAGGCTCAGGCGCGGATGCGGATAATCCATGACCGACGCCAGATTGTTCACGCTGGCGGCAAAGTTGTGCGCCAGCCCCAGCGTATGTCCCACCTCATGGGCTGCCAGCTGACGGATGCGTGCCAGGGCCATGGCCTGGGCCTGTTCGTCGTTGTCAGCGTCCAGGGGCGTTGTCATACCCCGGGCGATCAGCAGGTCCTGGCGCACCCGCAGCGATCCCAAGGTGACGTGTCCTTTCAGAATTTCACCGGTGCGCGGGTCCACCACGCTCGAGCCGTAGGACCAGCCTCGCGTGGATCGGTGCACCCATTGAATGACGTTGTAACGCAGGTCCATGGGATCGGCGTCCTCGGGCAGCATCTCGACGCGAAATGCATTGCTGAAACCTGCAGCGAGAAACGCGTCGGCCCACCAGCGGGCGCCGTCGAGCAGCGCCGACCGCACCGGTTCCGGCGTACCCGGATCGAGGTAATAGACAATGGGCTCAACGGGATCGCTGATGGTTTCATCGGGATTTTTCTTGACCAGGCGGTGGCGGGGAATAAAGCGTCGCCGCAGCGGCTCATGAACGGCCGTGGCGTAGTCCGCAAACACCATGGGCCAGAAGCCCGACTCGGGATGGAAAGCCCGAGGCGCGTAGCCCGGCTCCGGCAGCGCGATAAAGCTGTGGCGCATGTGTACCGTGATTGCGTGGGGGTCCGGCACCACAGAGCGCAGCTGGGGACCGGGATCTTCACCCACCAGCGTAATCAGGGCCTCCAGCTCGGTGTTGCGCTCGAAGGCCTTGGTCATGGGGCCGTGGACCGCCGAACGGCTGGCATCCACCTTGAACTTCCCTTCGTTCATGGCCTTGAGCCGACGCGCTACACCATGACTGTCGCGCAACAGAAAGTCCGTGGCGTCGACAAGGCGCTGTTCACCGTCGCGCGCCACCACGGGAAAGCCCCACAGCACCGAACTGGCGAAGGCCTGCTCCACCGAGCGCTGCTCCGCCGCATTCTCGGTGTCGGCGCGGTAGGCGAGATTGACCTTGCGTAGCAGCACCCGGTCCCCCGCCGGTTCGAAGCGCACCAGGGCCGCACGATCGCCCAATTGGCCCCGGTCCAGGCCGATGTCGTTGGAGCCCACGCCCCGGGGAAGACTGCCCTGGTAGAGCAATTCCGTATTGCGATCATCGAGAAGCAGATAGACCCGGCCCGTCGTCGTATCGTGGTAGAACGGCACAAAACCCGGCGCCCAACGCATACCCTGGGCGAACTCCCGAATACGCTCTCCGCCGCCCGGATCACTACCACCGCAGGCGACGAGAAACAGCATCGCCAAAGCCAGAGCAAGGCGCTGACCCTGGCGCTGTATCAGGAGCGGGATCGAAATCGGACGCATGGAAGTTCCTCGTTTGGAAACAGTGACGAAGGGTTGCTCACTCGCAGCGTGCGGTGAAGATCATATGCAATATTTTGCATATGTTGCGCAAAGCGAGACGCCTGTGGAACCTTGTGGGCGTACCGGGCCACACGCATAAACCCTACATTGCAGGCGCCATGATGATTTCGCCGCCGATGCCTTGCAAGGGCTGAAAGCCCAGCAAAGTGCCGGCTACAAGCCGTTGCCATAGCGCGTCAATCCATACACAATAATGGAATATTTCTACGATAATGGATTTCATGAAAGCACTGGTTAAGAAAGAAGCCGCCCCCGGGTTGTGGCTCGAAGACGTTCCCCAGCCCGAGCCGGGTATCAACGATGTGTTGATTCGCGTGCTGCGCACGGCCATCTGTGGCACCGACATGCATATCTTCAACTGGGACGACTGGGCGCAGCGCACGATTCCCGTACCCATGGTGGTAGGCCATGAGTTCGTCGGTGAAATCGCTGCGGTGGGCAGCAACGTCAACGACTTCCGCCCCGGTCAGATCGTATCTGGTGAGGGACACGTGGTGTGCGGCCGCTGCCGTAACTGCATGGCGGGGCGGCGGCACCTGTGCAATGACACGAGCGGCATCGGCGTCAATCGCCCCGGCGCCTTCGCCGAATATCTGGTACTGCCCATGTCCAACGTGTGGGAGCACAGCCCGGGCATCGATCTGGATATCGCCGCCCTCTTCGACCCCCTGGGCAATGCGGTGCACACGGCGTTGCAGTTCGACCTGCTCGGCGAAGATGTGCTGATCACCGGTGCCGGCCCCATCGGCGCCATGGCTGCGGCGGTATGCCGTCACGCCGGCGCTCGCCACGTGGTCATCACCGACGTGATCGACGAGCGCCTTGAGCTAGCCCGCACCCTGGGCGCGACGCGCACGGTGAACGTCGCGCGCGAATCCCTGGACGATGTGCGCCGGGAACTGGGCATGCGCGAAGGCTTCGACGTGGGCCTGGAAATGTCCGGCAATCCCCAGGCCCTCAATGACCAGATCACGCACCTGTGCCACGGCGGCAAGATCGCCATGCTGGGCATCCCTGCAGAAAATACCGCCATCGACTGGAGTCGGGTGATTTTCAACATGCTCACGCTGAAAGGTATCTACGGTCGCGAGATGTACGAGACCTGGTACAAGATGTCGGTGATGATCCAGTCGGGGCTGGATATTGCGCCGGTGATCACCCATCGTATGCCCTACACGGAGTTTGCCTCGGGTTTTGAGGCCATGAACTCGGGCAAGGCCAGCAAGGTGGTCCTTCGCTGGGACGATTGACGTCGGCGCTCACCACAGGGAGTCACAACATGTACGGTGCTATCCAGGAATATCTGCAGGCGGAGCTCGCCGCCATCGACGCGGCGGGCCTCTACAAGCATGAGGTCGCGATCACCACCGCCCAGGGCGCCCACGTGGGGGTCACGGGCGGCGGCGACATGATCAACCTGTGCGCCAACAATTATCTGGGTCTTGCCCAGCACCCCGCGGTGAATGCCGCTGCGGCCGAAGGCCTCGAGCGCTGGGGCTACGGCATGGCCTCGGTGCGATTTATCTGCGGCACCCAGGAACTGCACCGGGAGCTGGAGCAAAAGCTCGCAGCGTTCCTCGGAACCCAGGACTGCATCCTTTACCCCTCGGGTTTCGACGCCAACGGCGGATTGTTCGAAACCCTGCTGGGACCGGACGACGCGATCATCTCCGACGCCCTCAACCATGCCAGCATCATCGACGGTATCCGCCTGTGCAAAGCCAAACGCTTTCGCTATGCAAACAACGATCTGCTGGACCTGGAAGCCCAGTTGCGCGCCGCCGATGCAGCCGGAGCACGGTTCAAGCTCATCAGCACCGACGGTGTGTTTTCGATGGACGGCAGCATTGCGCACCTGGATGCCATCTGCGACCTCGCGGACCGCTACGATGCCCTGGTGCACTTCGACGACTGCCACGCCACCGGTTTTATGGGCGAAAACGGACGCGGTACCCACGAACACCACGATTGCGTGGACCGCATCGACATCATCACGGGCACCCTGGGCAAGGCCCTGGGCGGCGCCAGCGGTGGCTTCACCGCCGCGCGTCAGGAGATCGTGGATCTGCTGCGCCAGCGATCCCGTCCCTACCTGTTTTCAAACACCGTGGCGCCACCGGTCGTCGCCGGCGCCCTGAAGGCCCTGGCGCTGGTCGATGAGGAGCCCGCCCTGCGCGTGCGCCTGACCGAGAACACGGCGTACTTTCGCGCAGGCCTGCAAGACGCGGGTTTTTCGTTGCTCGAGGGCGAACATCCCATTATTCCCGTCATGGTTAACGACGCCGCCCAGGCGGCAAAGCTGGCGCAGGAGATTCGGGCTCGCGGGGTGTACGTGGTGGCGTTTTCCTATCCCGTGGTCCCCGAGGGCATGGCGCGTATCCGCACGCAGATGTCGGCGGCGCTTTCGCAGGACGATCTGGACCAGGCCCTGGCGGCCTTCGTAGCCGCCCGCGACAGTCTCTGAGACCTTGTGCGTAGCGACAACTTCACTGTCGCTACAAACGGTCGCTACAAACGGTCGCTGAGGGACACGCCGATACCGAAGCGGTTGTTGTAGTTGTCGGCGTCTAGCAGATTCTCGCCATAGCCTGAGTAGATCTGCACGAAGCCGCGCAGGTGCTGGACCAGGGGGAAGGTCCAGTTCAATTCAAGGCCGCTGCGATTGTCGCGACTGAGGTTGTTCTTCAGGCTCATCGAAAAAAGCTGCTCGCCGCGCTTGTAGGCCAGTCCCAACTCCACGCGACCCATGTAGTCCTCAATATCCGGGTTGTTGTCGTTCTCGGCCTCTTCGGGCAGTCGGTACCAGGTTTTCACCGTCGCGGCGAAAGGTCCCCGATCCAGGGCAAGCTCTCCCGTGATGCGATTCCAGCTTCGCGATAGCGGCTCAGAACGCCCGTTGGACTGATGATTCAACGCCAGCGTCGCCAAGCGGGCATGCCAGCCCATCACGTCGAAATCCACGGGAACAGCCCAGAACAGTTCCGGCTGGTAATTCGTTTCACGAAACGGCGCCGAGGCTTCTTCCTCGGCATACAGTTGCCAGTAGGACTGTTGCGTGTAGCCCAGCCAGATCGATGAATCGCGCCAGAGGTTCTCAGCCACCAGGGCCTTGAGACTCAGCTGGAACTTGACCTCCCATTCGTCAAACCACTCGTCGAAGGGGCCGTAGTCGGAATAGTCGGCGGTCGAGCTGATCGTTGCGGGCAAAAAGTAGTTCAGATGATGCGGCAACAGTGCGAAAAACTGGTCCGCCACTGCCCGCTCCTGCCCCATGCGCTCTTTCACCAGGGAACTCTCGGTCTTCGCCTCAACCAGCATCTCGTTGATGGTCGTCGACTCACCATTGGCACTGTCGACAATGGGCGTGAAGTAGGTGTCGAAGCAGGCCAGACGCGCGGTATCGTCTTTAATCCGGGCGCATTCCTGCGGTGCTGCGACGACCGATACTGCCCAGCAACTGGCC
>JAUIMF010000142.1 GCA_030433415.1 Gammaproteobacteria bacterium
GATTCCTTGACCACACCATCGAAGGGCAGGCTTTGGATCTGACAGGCGCGGTGAATCTTCTCGAGTATGACGTGGTTGTTCTGCAGTACGTCGAGGCCGTACAGGTTGCCGCCAATGGGTTCGCCGCGATAGCCGTTGCGTTCACTGAAGTCGGGCCTGCGGCCGTCCCAGCGCAGCAGGCTGAACTCCAGCTCTGCCGCGACCACGGGGCGCCAGCCCTGGGCGTGGTAGCGCGATACGACGCGTTTTAGAACCTGGCGGGGGTCGCCGAGATAGGGGTCGCCGTTGGCCCGGAACATGGTCAGCATCAGCTGCCCATGGCGGCCGCGGGGGGACCAGGGCGTGGGCAGCAGGGAGCCCTCGATGGGCAGGCACACACCGTCTTCATCGCCTGTTGCAAAAACGAGTTCTTCGACGTCCCTGCCCCAGATGTCCAGACTGAGGGCGGTCTTCGGGAACTTCAGCTCCCCCTTGAAGACCTTTGCAAGCTTGCTACGCGGCAGCCACTTGCCTCTCAATACCCCGTTGCTATCCGGCAGCAGGGCCTCAATCATTGTTACACCGGGGTGGGCACGCAGGAACCAGTCAACTTCCAGCGCCATAGGACTTCCATTTCACGTTCGCACTCCCCCCAACAAGTACTATCGACCGCACACCTGTGTCGCTCAATGACCCGCATTGGTCATAGTGAGGGGTGGTCGGCGCACGCGGCCTCAAGCCTTGCCCATATAGATGGTCAGGGGGTCGCTGCCAGCCGCTTCGCCGAGGCAGCTCATGGCGTTGAGAAAGAGGGAGAAAAGATCGGTCTGGGAGCTCACATCCAACTTGCGATAGATGGCCTTGCGGTGGCGCCGAATCGTTTCGCGGGCGATGGACAAACGCTCGGCAGAGGTGTCGGTGCCGTAACCACGCAGCATGAGTTCCAACACATCCTTCTCGCGTGGCGAGAGCATCGAGGCGCCGAAGGTGCGAAAGGCCTGGTCAATCTGGTGATCGATGCCCGGCTGGATCATGTTCTGCACTGCCACGCTGTCGAACTGGCTGTGGGAGGTCATCAATGACGACACCGCATCGGCCAGTGAGTACAGCAGCTGATACTCGTATTCACTGAATTGGCCCTGGTGCGGCAATCGCATCATCGACAGATTGAGTACGTAGCCGCCCTGCAACTGCGCCAGAAATATGGCTTCATCGACGGTGCCTGTGTCGGCGTAGTACTCCGTGTAGTACTTGGATTCCGCCATGCGTCCCGCTGTGACCCGCGAGAGCAGGTAGACCCGGTTCTTGGGCCGGTTCATCGAGGTCTGGTAGAACGGGTCTTCGGCGTAGGGACCCTCGAGGTACTGGTGAATCTGGGCGTATACCGCGTCGTCGGGAATTTCGTAGTAAAGGGCGCGCGGCGGCAGGTCGCTGTGGTAGAGCCAGATCTGTGGGTAGGCGATGGGAACACGCTGTCGCACCGCATCGATGAGTGCAGCAAAGAACTCATCGCTGCCCAGGGTGTCGACAGCGCGCGCAAGGGCTCGATTCCATTCACTGAGTTCGCGCAAGGCGTCCATGGCTGATCCTAAGCTCCTGTATTTGGCCAAGGGTGTGTTGCACCGCAGTGGCTGTAAACGATCATGGTCGCCAGTCCAGCGGTTCACCGCGCCAGCGTCGGTTATAGGCGCTTTTGACCCGGTCGCTGTACACGCGAGAACCGCTGCTGCCGTTGTAGGCGGCAAGGGCGTGCACCAGATGTCCCTGCTCCCGCTGCAGATAGAATTGCAGAATGCGGCACCCATAGGCCAGGTTGGTCGCGTTGTCGGTGAGGTTGTCTCCCGGACGACCGATTTCGTTGCGCCAGAAGGGCATGACCTGCATGAGTCCCTGTGCACCGGCGCGGGACACCGCGAAGCGGTCAAAGTGGCTTTCTACCTCGATAACCGCCAGTACCAGTTCGGGTGGCAGTTCGCTGCGGGTCGCGGCCGCGTGAACCTGCCGCAGCAGTTCCAGGCGATGCTCGGCATCCGGTACCAGCGGTGCCAGGCGAGCACCCATGTCCACCAGCCAGACTTCTGCGGCGTAGCGGTCTTCAAAGCTCTCGCTGGCCGTGATGGTGTTTTCGAGGAAGCTGCGCAGTGCTGCCCGCTCATCGTCCTCAACAGCATGGGCGGTCAAGGCCAGCAGAAGCAGGGCAGCGCCAAAGGTTGCGCGGGTCGAAACGTTGCGGTCAGGTCGAGCCATTCAGGCGCCGCTGTAGTTCCTGCAGGGCATCTGCCAGTGGCAGGCGTGTGGCACCTTCGTCACGGCGCCCCTGGTATTCGATTTCACCCTCGGCGAGGGATCGATCCCCGATGACAACGCGGTGGGGAATGCCCAGTAGCTCCATGTCCGCGAATTTGACCCCGGGTCGCTCGTTGCGGTCGTCCAGCAGCACCTCTATACCTGCGGCCAGGCACTGTTCGTGGAGCTGCATTGCTGCCTCGGCTACCGCGGCGGACTTTTGCATGTTCAGGGGCACGATGGCGAGCTCGAAGGGTGCCATGGCTGCGGGCCAGATGATGCCCCGGTCATCGTGGTTCTGCTCGATCGCCGCCGCGACGATGCGGCTGACACCGATGCCGTAGCAGCCCATTGCCATGGCAATGTTCTTGCCGTTTTCGTCCAGTACCTTGGCGTCCATGGCTTCGCTGTACTGAGTGCCGAGCTGGAAGATATGCCCGACCTCAATCCCCCGGCGGATCATGAGACTGCCCTGGCCATCGGGACTGGGGTCGCCGGCGACGACGCTGCGCAGGTCAGCGGTCTGGTAGTTCTGGGCATCGCGGTCCCAGTTCACATTGACGAGGTGTTCCTCGGCCCGGTTGGCGCCGCAGCAGAAATCGGCAATCGCGGCGGCGGCGTAATCCACCACGACGGGTACGCTCAGACCCACGGGGCCCAGAGAACCGAAGGGGGCACCCGTCGCCTTCTCGGCTTCGTCGGCGTCGGCCATGCGCAGGGGACTCGCCACCAGGGGGTGCTTCTCGGCTTTGATCGTATTGAGTTCGTGGTCTCCCCGCAGGACCAGGGCAACGAGACCGCCCTCGGCCCCTTCCACCAGCAGAGTCTTCACGGTGGTGTCGGCAGCGCAGTCGAGCTGGGCGCAGACGTCGGCGATGGTGCGCGCACCCGGGGTCGCGATCGTGCTCGTCTCGGCGCCGGGTTCGGGGCGCTGGTCACTGAAGTCCAGGGTTTCGGCGAGCTCGACGTTGGCCGCGTAATCGCTGGTGTCGCTGAAGGCGATGGCATCCTCGCCGGAGTCTGCCAACACATGGAATTCGTGGGACGTGCTGCCCCCGATGCTGCCGGTGTCGGCAAGTACGGGGCGGAAATCCAGGCCCAGGCGCTGGAATATGCGCGTGTAGGCGGCGTGCATCACCTCGTAGGTTTCTTCCAGGGACTCGCTGGACACGTGGAAGGAGTATGCGTCCTTCATCAGGAATTCGCGCGCCCGCATCACACCAAAACGTGGCCGTATCTCGTCGCGCACTTTGTTCTGGATCTGGTACAGGTTCAGGGGCAGTTGTTTGTAACTGTTGATCTCGCCGCGCACGATATCGGTGATCACCTCTTCGTGCGTGGGCCCCAGGCAGAAATCGCGTTCGTGACGGTCCTGAATACGCAGAAGCTCCGGGCCGTATTTTTCCCAGCGACCGGATTCCTGCCAGAGCTCAGCTGGCTGGACCATCGGCATCGCCAGTTCCAGGGCGCCGGCCCGATCCATCTCTTCGCGCACCACGCGCTCGACGCGGCGCAGTACGCGTAGTCCGATCGGCATCCAGGTGTAAAGGCCCGACGACAGCTTGCGGATCAGGCCTGCCCGCAGCATGAGGCGGTGACTGACGATCTCGGCGTCCGAGGGCGTTTCCTTGTGGGTGGTGATGAGGAAGT
>JAUIMF010000143.1 GCA_030433415.1 Gammaproteobacteria bacterium
GAACACCTTCTGAAAGGTCTTGAACAGGGTTGGGCCATGCCCCTTGTGCAACTCGATCATGCGTTTCTGCAGATCGGGCGTGTTGCGGGTGATGGTGATCGCATCGCCGTCGACCGCGAGCACATAGTGAAGGCGTGACGTGGGTCGGGTGAAGACCGCATTGCCGCCCTTTTTCACGTACTCAAAGCTGAAATCTTCGACGCCTGCCGTGGCCAGCACCTCGAGCACTTTGTCTGCATCGGGTTCCGCGAGAAGCGCCGCGCCTCCGGGGAAAGTGCCGACGACCTCCTGCTGAACGGATCCTTTCACGCCGATCAGATACAGCCCGCCCGAAACAGCGACCAGCAGCACGGCGGCGGCAAAAAAGGAGGACAGGTAAAGGTGAATGGTGACGAGCAGACTGCGGTTCATGGTGCCTCGATGCGATTTTCAGGATGCTGCCCATGGTCGGGCAGCACCGCATCATACGCGCGTCGTACCATTCCGCGAAGGGCGGGGCCTCGATTTTCTCAGCGATCGTGCACGATCTGCTCTACCCGGGCGGCGATGTTGAAGGCGGGAAGGTGGTCCACCGGCGACAGGTCCGGATTGTTGAGCATGATGACCACGACGTATGCGCCTTTGTCATCAGATTCGAGCAGCCAGCTCAAGGTGAATACGAAGTTGCCGTCGACGGTAGCCAGTGAGCCGCCTTTCTGCCACACGCGATCCCAGCGCTTGCGTAGCGATAGCAGCACGGCATCGGCACCGGCAGCCTGATCCAGCAGCTCAAACGCCTCGCTGCGATTGTCGTAGGTGCGCAGACCGGCATAGGCCTGGCATACGTCAAAGGCACTGGCGGACCAACTGCTCTCCAGCAATTCGTCCCAGTTGTTCTGCTGGAATCCCGTCACCGCCCCCAGGGGTTCAATATCGTTGGTGAGGATGGTGCGCTGCTCACTGTCGCTGCCATTGGCGTAGGCCTGTGCCTTGGCGGGCGTCAGGGTAAAGCCCACGTGGAACTGCTCGTTGGTGCTCAGGAAGGGAGTGAGATCGGACTTGTTCTTGTTGTTGAAGCGCGCGAGGATTTTCTCCAGGCGATTGCGCGGAATCAGATCGTGAATGTGGTCTGTGGCGGTGTTATCGCTGACGCCCAGCATCAGATTTGCCATCTGTGCCAGGGGAATCTGTGTGCCAGGGGCGACGTCGTTGATCGCTCCACCCAGGGCGTACTCATCACTCTTCATAGCCACCATGGCCGATGGGCTGATGCGGCCCTTGCGAATCTCCTCGGCCAGGGCGCCGAGAACCCAGAGTTTGAAGATGGAGCCCGTGGGGTATGAGAGCTGGGCGTTGTGACCGTAGATACCCTTGCAGCGGTCGTTCTCGATGCTGGCCACCAGCATGGCGGTGTTCGTCGCCAGACCTCTCACGGACTGGCCAAGGGAACTGAGGTTGGCGTTGGCAAACTCCGGCGTGACGTTGCTGCCATCGGTGAAGAACCCCGGGGTCCATGACAGACTCGTGATCAGGCCATCATCCACACCATCGCCGTAGTTGGTATTCAGGCTGATGAACATGGCACCGCTGGTCTGACCCCGCTGCGCAATGATCCCCCGGGTATACACCGGCGTTGCGGTGATCAGGTCGTCAATCACGGGATCGGAGATCTCGGCGCGCATGGCGGCAATTTCATCGCGGATTGTCGCTGCGGGGATCTGCGCAAGAAAGTCCGGATGAAAGTGCGCATTGATCTCGCTGAGGCTGGTATTTGACGAGGCGAGCTCTCCCAGCAGCCAGCGCAGTTGATTCGTTGCACTGCCGTCTGGCAGTTCGAAGTCGCCATTTACATTGCGAAACAGCGGTTCGATGGGGCGCCGAAAACGGGCGACGGCCGAGGGTACCTCTACCCCCTGCTGTTCTTCGATCACGTTGGCGGCAATATCAAAGTTGCACACGTTGCCCTGGGGGGTCTGGCAGTTCTCCCAGGCATCGAACAGCCAGCCGGCGGCCGGTGTGGCAGTGTAGGTTTCGAGATAGCGACCCTCAATATCGAAGCGGCATTCGCCCGAAGCGCAGTCACGTCCCCCCGTCATTGAGGTAACGCTGCCTTGGCCACTGATGAGGATGCCGTGGCGGCAGGCGCCCAATGTGACACCCAGGGTCAGTATCACGACGATTCTGCCCATTACTGACGATGACTTGCTGGCCATGATGTTCCCCTCGCACCGGTCGCGGCGTGATTTCACAGACCCCAGGCGGGGCCATGCTTCATACCGTGGTGATGCTCTACGCGTACCGACGCCCATAAAAGGCTCACCGCAGCGTTACTATCTTTAGTGTAGTCCAGGCCACCGTGCTCGCCCCGGCCAATTCGGGTTATTCTTTGCCCATGGCACCACCCGTCGACAAGCAGCGTGATGTGACAACCCTGCTCCGCGCCTGGTCCTCGGGCGATCAGGCAGCGGAACACGAGGTATTGCCTCTTATTTACGAAGAGTTGCGGCGTATCGCGCGCACAGGACTCAATGGCGATGCCGGCTCCATCACGCTTCAGGCCACGGATCTGGTAAACGAGGCTTACCTGCGCCTGTCGCAGCAGCGTAAAACCAACTGGCAGGACCGCCAGCACTTCTTTGCCGTGACCGCGACGGTGGTGCGCCGGATTCTGCTGGATGCCGCCCGGCGGCGTCTGGCCGACAAGCGGGACCGGCGCCGCGAAGCCGTATCGCTGGACGCCGACCCCGAGGCACCCGTACCCCCCCAGGCCATGACCTCTGCGCGAGCCGCGGAGCTCATTGATCTGGACAGTGCCCTGGACGATCTCTCGGCCGTGTACCCCCGCCAGGCCCGCCTGGTGGAGCTGCGGTATTTTTCGGGGCTGTCGGTAGAAGAGAGCGCGACGTACCTGTCGGTGTCACCGGCAACGGTCAAGCGTGACTGGGTGATGGCCAAGGCCTGGCTGCTGCGTCGCCTGTCGGAATCGGGCGCTCCCCCCATTGGACCCTGATCGTCTCGCCCAACTCTTTGACGAGGCGGTAGCGCTGCCATCCACGGCGCAGCGCGACGCGGTGCTGCAGCGTCTGGAATCAACGGACCCCGAGATGGCCCAGGAGCTGCGCTCTTTGCTGGCAGCCTACGATGCCAGTGCCGATTTTCTCGAGGAGCCGGCGATCAACGAGGCCGCCGCATTGGTGCCGGATCTGCTGGGCTCGTCATTGGTAGGGTCCTCTATCGGTCCCTGGCGCATTGATGCCCTGGTGCAGAGCGGGGGCATGGGCAGTGTGTTCATGGCCACGCGCCTGGGTGAGGATTTTGCCCAGCGGGCCGCCCTCAAGCTGGTGCGCGTCGGCTTTGAGTCGCCGGATCTCGTGGCCCGCTTCGCCCGCGAGCGCCAGCTGCTGGCGCGCGTGGACCACCCGAATATTGCCCGGCTGCTCGATGGCGGCACGACCGATGAGGGCCTGCCCTGGCTCGCCATGGATTTTGTTGATGGCTTGCCCATCGACAGCTATGCAGATCATCACCGCCTGACCCTTGAGCAGCGCCTGGCACTCTTTGACCAGGTGGCTGACGCCATTGCGTCCTTGCACCAGATGCTCATTACGCACCGCGACATCAAGCTGTCCAACGTATTGGTAGACAAGCAGGGGCGGGCCAAGGTGCTCGATTTTGGTATCGCCAGCCTGCTGGATGACGCAGAACTTCAAGAGGCAACCGCGGAACGACGGGTCAGCTTTGGCAGTGCCGCGCCGGAACAGCTGCGCGGTGGGAGTATCAGTACCGCGACAGATGTGTACGGCCTGGGCGTTCTGCTCTACACCCTGCTCACCGGCGTGCCGCCCTATCGCATCACTACAGACCTGTCGGCGGCGGAAGTCGAGGCCCTGGTCTGCGATGTGAT
>JAUIMF010000058.1 GCA_030433415.1 Gammaproteobacteria bacterium
AGCAACGGGCTGAATCATGAACTCCTGAATATCGACATTGTTGTCGGCGTGTTCGCCGCCGTTGAGAATATTCATCATGGGTACGGGCATGCTCAGCTCGCCGCGTCCATACAGCGCCGCCATGTGCGCATAGAGCGGTGCGCGCTTGTACGTCGCCGCCGCTTTCGCCGCGGCCAGCGAGACCGCCAGCATGGCGTTGGCGCCGAGCTGCTCTTTGTTTTCGGTGCCGTCCAGATCACACAGGGCATTGTCGAGGCCGCGCTGGTCCGTCGCATCAAAGCCGGTGAGGGCTCCGGCAATGGCATCGTTGACGTTCGCCACTGCATTCAATACGCCTTTGCCCAGGTAGCGACTGCTGTCGCCGTCTCTCAGCTCCAGGGCTTCGCGGGAGCCGGTGGAAGCGCCCGAGGGCGCGCAGGCGGTGCCCGTGGCACCGGATTCCAGGCTGACCTCAGCCATGACCGTGGGGTTACCCCGGGAATCGAGGACTTCAAAACTCCGGATAGCTGCAATCTTGCTCACTGGTTTGCTCCTTGCGTTCTTGCGGTCTTGCGTTTTTGGGTTATGGGCCACCGCGGCTTGGTCGCCAGCCCTTCCCTGTATAGAAACTCCGTGTAACGAGGCCTCAGTCAATGGTCAGCGGCGGCAATTCCTTGACCAGCTTGTCCACGGCCTGCACCTGCGCCAGAAACGGTTCCAGCTTGTCGAGGGGCAGCGCACTGGGGCCGTCACACAGCGCCTTGTCGGGCTCCGGGTGAGCTTCGAGGAACAGACCCGCCAGGCCCAGGGCCATGCCGGATCTGGCGAGGTCCACGACCTGGCTCCGGCGTCCTCCTGAGGCAGCGCCCATGGGATCGCGGCACTGCAGCGCATGGGTCACGTCAAAGATCAGGGGAACGCCACTGGTCGCCTGGGCCATTACGCCAAATCCCAGCATGTCCACCACCAGGTTGTCGTAGCCGTAGTTGCTACCCCGCTCGCAGACCATCAATCGATCATTGCCGCACTCGCGAAACTTCTCGACCACGTTGCCCATCTGCGACGGCGACAGGAACTGTGGCTTCTTGATATTGATGATGGCGCCGGTCTCGGCCATGGCCCGCACCAGGTCCGTCTGGCGTGCGAGGAACGCGGGCAGCTGGATGATGTCGCACACCTCGGCCGCTGGCGCCGCCTGTTCGGGCGTGTGCACATCGGTGATCACCGGCAGACCCGTCTCGGCTTTTACCGCCGCGAGGATCTCCAGCCCTTGCTCAAGACCGGGCCCGCGAAAGGAGTGGATCGATGAGCGGTTGGCCTTGTCGAAGGACGCCTTGAATACCAGGGGAATCGCCAGGCGCTCGCAGACGCGCTGGTATTCCCGGGCGACATCCAGGGCGAACTCGCGGCTTTCGAGTACGTTGACCCCGCCGAGAAGGACAAAGGGCCGATCATTGCCGATGGCCAGATCGCCCAGTTGAACGGTTTTATGCTGCATGCGTCAGCCCGTCGCCGTGTCCTGCGCGCGGCGGTTGCCCGCGGCGTGCTGGCAGGCCGCCTGAATATAGCTGGTGAACAGCGGATGGCCGCCCCGGGGACGGGAGGTGAACTCCGGGTGGAACTGACAGGCCACAAACCAGGCATGTTCGGGCAGCTCGATCATCTCAACCAGGGAGCGGTCCGCAGACCAGCCGGCAATCGCCATGCCATTTTCGCGCAGTGTATCGACGTAATTGTTGTTGACCTCGTAGCGGTGCCGGTGGCGCTCTTCGATCGTCGCGGCGCCGTAAATCTCGCGCAGGCGCGATCCCTCTTCGAGGTGGCAGGGCTGCGAACCCAGGCGCATGGTGCCGCCCAGATCAGAACTCTCGCTGCGCTGCTCGGTGCTGCCATCGGCATTCTGCCATTCGGTAATCAGCGCCACGATGGGATGGGGCGTATCGGCCTTCATTTCGGTGGAGTGGGCACCGCGCAGGCCACACACGTTGCGCGCGTATTCGATCAGCGCCACATGCATACCCAGACAGATGCCCAGGAATGGAATGTCGTTCTCGCGAGCGTAGCGCACCGCTTCAATCTTACCCTCGACACCCCGGTCACCGAAGCCGCCGGGCACCAGAATGGCGTCGGCGCCTTCGAGCACCGCGGTGCCGTCACGCTCGATATCCTCGGCCTCTACGTAGTCCACCTGCACATCCGTCAGCGTCTGCAGTCCGGCGTGCGACAACGCTTCGTTCAGCGACTTGTAGGCATCAGGCAGCTCCATGTACTTGCCCACCATGGCAATGCGCACCGAGGCCTGGCGGTCCGAAAACTCGCGCTGCAGCACCTCGTCCCACTCGCTCAAATCCGCGGGGTCGCAGTCCAGCCCAAAGCGCTCCACGACATAGTCATCCAGGCCGTTGGCGTGCAGCGCTCCGGGAATCCGGTAGATAGAATCTGCGTCCAGCAGGGGGATAACCGCGCGGGCCTCAACATTGGTGAACAGGGCAATCTTGCGGCAGGCACTCTCTTCAATGGGCACGGAAGAGCGGCAAAGCAGCACGTCGGGCTGCAGACCGATGGAGCGCAATTCCTTGACCGAGTGCTGCGTGGGCTTGGTCTTGATTTCGCCCGCCGTCGCAATGTACGGCACGAGTGTCAGGTGCATGAGCATGGAGCGCGAGGCCCCCATTTCGACGCGCAATTGCCGCGCCGCCTCGAGAAAGGGCAGGCCTTCGATGTCACCCACGGTACCGCCGATCTCTACGACCGCCACGTCTGCGTCACCCGCTCCGGCAAGTACGCGACGCTTGATCTCGTCGGTGATATGCGGGATCACCTGCACCGTGCCACCGAGGTAATCGCCGCGGCGCTCCTTGGCGAGCACCGCGTTGTAGACACGCCCCGTGGTGAAGTTGTTGCGGCGGCTCATGCGCACGCGTGTGAAGCGCTCGTAATGCCCCAGGTCCAGATCGGTCTCGGCACCGTCATCGGTCACGAAGACCTCGCCGTGCTGGAACGGACTCATGGTGCCCGGATCAATGTTGATGTAGGGATCGAGCTTGAGCAGGGTTACCTTCAGGCCCCGGGCCTCGAGCACCGCTGCCAGCGAAGCCGCCGCGATACCCTTGCCAAGGGAAGAAACCACACCACCTGTCACAAAGACCAGTCGCGTCATTGGGAACCTTTCTTTAAACCGTTAAACGCCTGTGACAACGCCGATTGCGGCGCTCTCGCCGGCAAAGCTACCGGCCTGTTTGACGCCGTCCGGGGCCTTCACTATCGGGTCATGAACCGATAACGCAGTGGGCGCAGGAGCGGCGATAAGATGGGAGGCCAAAGTACCAGAAAGCACCCTGCGCCTCAATCAAAAACCGGTAATTGGGCGGGCGGATTACACGCTGCGGTGTCCGCGGCCAAAGCCGCCGCGGACCAGTCGGTCATGCTCCTGGGGGCGTCGGTGGCTCCCAGTTCAGCACTATGCCCGCCGCCTGAGCCGCCGGAGCAACGGCAAAGGGGCCGACGGCGAGGATCGTCTCTTTATCGTCCCCACCACCCTGCCCGGTCGCTCGCTGCACCAACAATGGCACGCGCTCACGCCACCATACGGGCACCCTCGCCTCCTGGAAGATCTGCTTGAGGCTGCGGTGCCCACCCCCAGGAGCCGCGATGCGATCACCAGCGCGGCGACAGCGCAAAACGAGGGGCCCAACAGGCAGGCCCTCGAGTCCAGCCACCTGCACGCGACCCAGCGCAGGATGGGCATAGCGACCATCGGCGGCCAGGGCTTGGGCTGTGGCCAGACCGGGTGCCTCAGGCGCATGGCAGTAGACCGCGTCGCCAAAGCGGGTGAGGCAATACTCGCGCGTACGAAGGCTCGCCCCCCTACCCTGCTCCAACTGGCGCAGGAATTCCGTGAGCCGCGCCTGCGAGGGCATGGTCAGACCGTGTTCGCGTAACCAGGCCCGCACGGCGTCGGCGCGCTCGCCGGGGACCAGGGAAGCCAGCGCAAATCCCACCTCACCGGTCACCGCACGCACCGTTGCGGGTACATGCACTGTCCTCCCTGCCGCCTGAGCTCTGAGCAGGTCAGCGCTTCGGGCAAAGGTACGGCGGTAACCGGGCCAGCGCTCCTCCAGCATCGGCATAACCCGGGTGCGCAGGTAACTGCGATCCAGGCGCTCATCAGCGTTTGTGGGATCATCGACCCAAGTGAGCCCGTGGTGTCGGGCGTAGGCCCCAAGCTCGGCCCGGGGAAGCGCCAGCAGCGGGCGATACAGCATGGCCTGGCCAATGGGCCGCTGGGGCGGCATTGCCCCCAGGCCATCCGGGCCAGCACCACGCAGCAGGCGCAGCAACAGCGTCTCGGCCTGGTCATCAAGGTGGTGAGCCAATAGCAGTGCGTCGCCCGCCTTTAACCGCGATGTAAACCAGGCGTAGCGTGCGTCCCGCGCTGCGGCCTCGACCCCCCGGCCATCGAGGGTAACGTCGAGCTGCACAGACTCGAGGGGGACCTGCCAATCGGCACAGATACGCTGGCAATGGCTCAACCAGTCCTGCGCCGCCTGCTGAAGACCGTGGTGGGCATGCAGCGCGCGCAGGCGGTGGGTAAACACGCGCTGCGCCGCGTGCAGCAGTACGGTGGAATCGAGACCGCCGCTGAACGCGACGAATACGTTTGGTGAGGCGTCCAGCGTCGGAGCCAGCGCCTCCAGGGCGTCGACGACGGGGGCCACCGTCATCGGCGATCAGCTGCCGTAGGCTAGCAGCCGGTCGTAGCGGGCGTTGAGCATCTCGTCCAGGTCCATCGCCTTCAGGCGCTGGAGCTGCTCACCCACGTGATCGCGAATGCGCTCGGCCATCAGCTCCTTGTCGCGATGGGCACCGCCCAGGGGCTCGGGAATCGTCGCATCGACAATACCCAGCTCCTGCAGCTTTTCTGAGGTCACGCCCATCGCCGCCGCGGCATCGGCGGCAAATTCCGATGACTTCCAAATGATATTGGCGCAGCCCTCAGGCGAGATGACGAAGTAGGTCGCGTACTGCAGCATCGCCAGATGGTCGGCCACACCAATACCCAGCGCGCCACCGGAGCTGCCCTCGCCGATCACCACCGATACGATCGGCGTGCGCAGGCGGGACATGACCGCCAGGTTGGTGGCGATGGATTCCGAAATGCCGCGCTCCTCGGAATCAATGCCGGGGTACGCCCCGGGCGTGTCGATGAGCGTAACCACCGGCATGCGAAACCGCTCTGCCAGCTCCATCAGGCGCAGGGCCTTGCGATAGCCCTCGGGCTTGGGCATGCCAAAATTGCGATGCACCTTGTCTTTCACCGCCCGGCCCTTCTCCTGGCCGATCACCATCACCGGCTCACCGTCCAGGCGCGCAACGCCGCCCACGATGGCCTTGTCGTCACCGAAACGGCGGTCGCCATGGAGTTCATCGAAATCGTCAAACACCAGCGGCAGGTAATCCAGGGTGTAGGGACGCAGGGGATGGCGAGCGACGCGTACGATGTCCCAGGGGCTAAGGCCGGAAAAAATCTTCTCGGTGAGCTTGGCGCTCTTGGCCCGCAGCTCTTCAATCTGACTGGATAGATTGAGCTCGGCACCGGAACCCACAAGCTGGAGCTCCTCGATCTTTACTTCGAGGTCCGCAATGGGCTGTTCGAAATCGAGATAGTTGGGATTCATGGGCGCAGGTCGCAGCAGTGATAACGGTTAGCGCGGAGTCTACCCCAAAGGCAGGCGCGCTTCATCAGGCGCAGCGCTCGTGCGGGGCAGAATGGACTAACCCACCAGCGTGATCATCACACCCGCGGCCACCGCCGAACCAATCACACCGGCGACGTTCGGCCCCATGGCATGCATAAGCAGAAAATTGTGCGGATTGGACTCCAGGCCCACCTGATTGCTGACACGCGCGGCCATGGGCACCGCCGACACCCCGGCGGAGCCGATAAGCGGATTGATCGGCGTGCTGCCAAGGCGGTTCATGAGTTTGGCGATAAGCACCCCTGCCGCCGTGCCCACGGCAAAGGCGATGATTCCCAGGGCGA
Organism: Gammaproteobacteria bacterium; assembly: GCA_030433415.1. Lineage (GTDB taxonomy): Bacteria > Pseudomonadota > Gammaproteobacteria > Pseudomonadales > Halieaceae > Congregibacter. Next base: position 6,023 of record JAUIMF010000058.1, read on the forward strand.
GAATCCCCAGCGTGTTTACATCCAGGAACTTGTCTGCCACCAGCTTGGAGCCGACGGCAAGGCCGAGAAAGATCGTGGTGATATTGATCAGGGCGTTCTGGGCTGCCGAGCTGAGACGATCCACCACACCGCATTCGCGCATCAGATTGCCAAAACACAGCATGCCCAGCAGCGGCGCCGCATCGGGCAACAGCAGTGCCACCAGTAGCAGCAGCATGATGGGAAACGCGATACGTTCGCGGCGACTCACTTCTCTCAGTTGCACCATCTCGATGGCACGCTCTTCGGACGTGGTCAGCGCTCGCATGATCGGCGGCTGGATCAGGGGCACCAGTGCCATGTAGGAATAGGCTGCCACGGCGATCGCACCGAGCAGGTCCGGTGCGAGCAGACTCGACACGTAGATCGCCGTCGGTCCATCCGCACCACCGATGATACCGATCGCCGCCGCCTGGGCGACGCTGAAATCCGTGATTCCGGCGGCGGTCAATCCCACGGCCCCGAGCACCGTGGCAAAGATGCCAAACTGCGCCGCTGCACCCAACAGCAGGGTGCGCGGGTTGGCGAGCAGCGGTCCAAAATCCGTCATCGCCCCCACGCCCATAAAGATCACGAGGGGCGCGACACCGCTGGCGATGGCCACGCTGTAAAAGCTGTAAAGCATGCCATCGGTGAATCCCGCATCCTGCGCCAACTGCAGTGCCTGCAGATGCAGCGCCTCCGGCGCGAGGTCCAGCGCCGCACCCACACTCGCGCCATCGGCAGACACCGAAAGAAGCTGAGCCAGGGGCAACAACACCTGGGGATCGGCCGCCACCAGCGCCCGCTCCAGTGCCGAGTAGGCCAGTCCCGCTCCGGGAATGTTGGCCAGCAGGCCGCCGAATCCGATGGGCACCAGCAGCAGCGGCTCAAAGCGGCGGTGAATCGCCAGGTACAGCAGCAACAGCGCAATCGCCATCATCACCGCCTGGCCCCAGGCCATCTGCGCCAGACCCGACGCCTGCCAAAGCTGAGCGAGACGCTCCATCAGCCGTCGCCCAGTTCCAGCAGGGTATCGCCCACCGACACCGCATCGCCCACGCCCACGGCGATGCGTGCCACCACGCCGTCGCGCGACGCACGGACTTCCGTTTCCATTTTCATCGCCTCGAGAATCACCACCACATCGCCCGCAGACACAGCCGCGCCCTCGGCCACGGGAATGCGCACGATGTTCCCGGCCAGGGGGGCGGCGACGGGGCTGGCCGGACCTTTAGGGGCCGGCGCAGCGGGAGCCGACGCTGCCGCGGTGGGTGCTGCTGTCGCGGACTGCACCTCACCACCTTCGCTGACTTCAACCACAAAGCGTTGGCCGTCCACCGCGACGGTATAGGTGGCAGCACCACCGGCCGGAGCTGCCGGCGAAACGACGGGTGCGGGGCTTGCTTTGGCAGGCTCCTGTCCCGGTGCAGCTTCAAAGGCGTCGGGATCACCCCGGTGTTCAAGAAACCGCAGGCCTACCTGGGGAAACAGCGCGTAGGTCAGTACGTCATCGACCTGCCGCTCACCCGCAGCCAGGTTTATGCCCTTGTCCGAGGCGAGCGTCGTCAATTCCGCCTGAAGCTTGTCCAGCTCCGGCTCCAGCAGATCCGCCGGGCGGCAGGTCACGGGCTCGTCACCGTCGAGCACCCGGGCCTGCAGGGCACTGGCCACCGGCGCCGGCGTCGCGCCATATTCGCCACGCAATACGCCCGCGGTGTCCTTTGAAATGCATTTGTAGCGCTCCCCGGTGAGCACGTTGATCACCGCCTGTGTGCCAACGATCTGGGATGTGGGCGTGACCAGGGGAATAAAGCCCAGGTCCTTACGCACGGCGGGAATCTCCTCGAGCACCTCATCCAGGCGATCCGCGGCATTCTGCTCCCGCAGCTGGTTCTCCATGTTCGTCAGCATGCCACCGGGCACCTGGGCCACCAGAATGCGTGAATCCGTGCCCTTCAGGGAGCCTTCGAATTTCGCGTACTTCTTGCGCACCTCGCGGAAGTAACCGGCGATGCGCTCCAGGCGGGCAAGGTCCAGACCGGTATCGCGCTCCTGTCCTTCCAGCGCTGCGACAATGGTTTCGGTGGACGTATGACCGTAGGTCATACTCATGCTCGAAATCGCCAGGTCGATATTGTCGATTCCCGCTTCGACGCATTTGAGATTCGTCGCCGTGGACAAACCCGTGGTTGCGTGGCATTGCATGTGGATGGGAATAGCGCAGGACGCTTTCAGCCGTGACACCAGTTCAAAACCATCGTAGGGGCGCAGCAGGCCCGCCATGTCCTTGATGACAATGGAGTCGGCGCCCATGTCTTCGATGCGCTTGCCCTGCTCTACCCACAGGTCCGTGCTGTGCACCGGGCTGAGCGTGTAGGCAATCGTGCCCTGGGCATGCTTGCCCACCTGCTTCACCGCCTGCAGCGCGACTTCGATATTGCGCATGTCGTTCATCGCATCAAAAACGCGAAAGACATCCACGCCGTTGGTGGCCGCCCGCTCCACAAACTTCTCGACTACGTCGTCGGCGTAGTGACGATAGCCCAGCAGATTCTGACCCCGCAGCAGCATCTGCTGCGGCGTTTTCGGCATCGCTTCTTTAAGCAGGCGAATGCGTTCCCAGGGGTCCTCACCAAGAAAACGGATACAGGCGTCAAAGGTGGCGCCGCCCCAGGATTCCATGGACCAGTAGCCGATCTCGTCCAGCTCTGCGGCGATGGGCAGCATGTCGTCGATGCGCATGCGGGTGGCGAACAGGGACTGGTGCGCATCGCGCAGCACCAGTTCGGTTATGCCGAGCTTTGCAGGTACATCAGACATGGGCTCTCCTCAAAGCGAAAAATGGATCGTCAGGAACGGGATTGACGGTGGTGATGAAGGGCGGCGGTGATCGCCGCGAGCTGGGCCGGACTGGGACCTGTGCTCGCCGGCACGGGGTCAGGAGCGGGCTCCTGCGCAACCGCAGCCTCGGGAAAAAAGCGCAGGACGATAAGGGACATGAAGCGGGTGGCAAAAACCAGCAGCGTAAGAAACACAACGACGGTCCCCATGCCGTAGATCATCAGCTCCAGCCCCTGCCCAAGCAGCCCTTCCATGCCGCGCGCTCCCTCGCCAAAACGCCATGATAGAACAGCGTGGCCGCACGGGTCACGACAAGTGTGCGATGGCGAAACTCTGCGTATACTGCCGCCGTGCCAACACCCAAACCGCGACGAATTCTGCTGGCGCCCATGGAAGGCGTCATCGACCACACCATGCGCGAACTCCTCACGGAGCTCGGGGGCGTGGATCGCTGCGTGACGGAATTTCTGCGCGTCAGCCACGAACTGCTGCCCGCCCGGGTGTTTCACCGCATCTGCCCGGAGCTGCGCCGCGGTGGTCACACACCATCAGGGGTGCCGGTTTACCTGCAACTACTGGGCGGCAACCCGCAGCTCGTGGCCGAGAACGCCGCCCGGGGCGCGGAACTCGGCGCGCCGGGCATCGACCTGAATTTTGGCTGCCCGGCAAAAACCGTCAATCGCTCCGATGGCGGCTCTATCATCCTGCGCGAGCCCGAACGGGTGCATGCCATCGTGGCCGCTACGCGACGTGCGCTGCCCGAAACCACCCCCTTGAGCGTAAAGATTCGCCTGGGCTTTGATGACGCCAACCAGTTCGATGACATCGTTGCCGCCATCGCCACTGCCGCGCCATCGGAACTGGTCATCCATGCGCGCACACGCGCCGACGGTTATCGTCCCCCGGCGTACTGGCGCCAGATCGCCCGCGCGGGCGAACAGTGTGATCTGCCGCGCGTGGCCAACGGCGAAATCTGGAGTGTGGAGGATGCGCACCGCGCACGCCTGGAAGCCAATACCAACGACGTCATGCTCGGCCGCGGCGTGCTGTGCCGACCAGACCTGCCACGGCTGCTGCGCGCCAGCGACGAGGGCCGCGACCGCGCCGCCCTGCATTTTGAGGACATACGCGCCCTGCTCCTTAGCTACCTGACCATGACCCTGGAGCACTACGACCGACGCTACGCCACCAACCCCATCAAGCAGTGGCTGGGCTACCTGCGCCACTACTACCCGCAGGCCGCCGCCCTATTTGCCGAGGTAAAGCGACTGCGCGATGCCGATGAGCTACGCCAGGCGCTGCAGCATAACGCGCAGCCGCGATCTTCCCTGGCCGCCTGAAAACTATAAGAGGATTCACCGTGACCACAGCCATTGCCGCCGACGACAGGGGATTCTTTGGCCATCCCCGCGGACTCATGATCTGCTTTGCCACCGAGATGTGGGAGCGGTTCTCGTTCTACGGCATGAAGTACCTGTTATTGCTGTACCTCACCAAGTATCACCTGTTCACGGATGCCGCGGGCCTGGAAGTCCTCGGTGGCTATGCAGCGCTGGTGTATGCCATGCCGGTCATTGGCGGTCTGTTGGCGGACCGCTATCTGGGTATGCGCAAATCCGTGGTATTCGGCGGCCTGCTGCTGGTCGCCGGGCACCTGGGTATGGCGGTAGAGGGCGAACAGGCGCGACTGGTGGGCGACAGCATCGAGCGCGACGAGGGTGCCCTGCAGGTGTTCTACCTGTCCCTGGCGCTCATCGTCATGGGTGTGGGCTACCTCAAACCCAATATCTCGACCATCGTGGGCCAGCTGTACACCAAAGACGATCCCCGGCGGGATTCCGGTTTCACGATCTTCTACATGGGCATCAATCTCGGCTCTTTCACGGCGACGCTGCTGTGCGGCTACCTCGGTGAAACCTATGGCTGGGGCTATGGCTTCGGCGCGGCAGGTATCGGCATGCTCCTGGGTCTGGCCACCTTCATCTACGGTCAGCGCTATCTGCGCGGACTGGCGGAGCCACCGGAGGGCGGACAACTCGATGCACCGGTTTTCCTGGGGCTCAAGCGGGAGCACACGATCTATCTGGCGTCATTTGGCGGAGTTGCGGTGATCTGGCAGATGCTGCAGTTTCACGCCGCCGTCGGCCTGCTGCTCAATAGCCTGTCCCTCATCGTGTTGGCGGGCCTGATCTGGTTTGTCACCGCCCGCTGTAACGCGGTGGAGCGCAGCCGCATGATCGTACTGATCGTTCTCACGCTCTCCACCGTGGTGTTCTGGGCGCTCTTCGAACAGAGCGCCGCGTCCATGACCCTGTTTGCGGACCGGGTGATGGATCGCGAAGTCATGGGAATCAGCTTCACCGCTTCGCAATATGGCGCACTGAACGCCATGTTCATCTTCTCGTTGGCACCGTTCTTCGCCTGGCTGTGGACTTCCCTGGGACGCCGGGGACTCGAGCCCTCCACGCCGGTGAAATTTGCCCTGGGCATCGCCCAGGCGGGCCTGGGCTTTGGCGCCCTGGTTTATGGCGCCGGCCACCCGAACGAAGCGGGTCTGGTGTCTGCCTACTGGATGATCCTTGCCTACCTGCTGCATACCTGTGGCGAGCTCTGCCTGTCACCGGTGGGTCTGTCTGCCGTCACCAAGCTGGCGGTACCGAGCGTCGTGGGCGTGATGATGGGCTCCTGGTTTCTCGCCACCGCCTACTCGGAATTCGTTGCCGCGCAGCTGGCCAAGCTCGCCGCCATCGAAACTTCAGCGGGCAGTGTCACCGACACCGCCGCCGCCCTGGCCAGCTACACGGAGCTGTTCAGCTTTCTGCTGTGGCTGGGGTTGGGCGTGGGGCTGCTCATGCTGTTGCTGTCGCCCCTGCTGCGTCGCATGATGCACGGAACTCACTGAAGGGACGGCTGCCATGAGCGAACGCTACGACCTGATTCTATTCGGCGCCACGGGCTTTACGGGACAGCTCGTCGCAGAGCACCTGCTTGATCGCTACGGCAGCGACGGCGAGCTGCGCTGGGCCCTGGCGGGACGCAGTCACGATAAGCTGGAGCAGGTTCGCCAGCAGCTGCAGGGGCACGCTCCGGCAGCCCCCCTGGATCTGCTGGTGGCGGACAGCGCTGACGAAGAAGCGCTGACCACCCTGGCCGGACAGACAAATGCGGTGTGCAGCACCGTCGGGCCTTACGCCCAATACGGGTCCAAACTGGTGGCGGCCTGCGCCGCGCAGGGTACGGATTACTGCGACCTGACCGGCGAAGTGCCATGGATCGCGCAGATGATTGCCGCCCACCAAAGCACCGCCGAGGAGACCGGCGCCCGCATTGTGCACTGCTGTGGCTTCGACTCGATTCCCTCGGATCTGGGCACCTGGTTCCTGCAACAGGCAATGATGGAGCACTTCGGCGTGGCGGCGACGCGTGTACGGGGTCGTGTGGGCAAGACTCGCGGTGCCGCCAGCGGTGGCACCGTGGCCAGCCTCATGGGTGTCATGGAAGAGGCCTCTCGCGATCCCGCGACGCGGCGTGCCCTGCGCAACAAATACCTACTCTACCCGGCTGGCGAAGCTGCCGGCCCCAAGGTTCGGGACCAGCAGGGCCCCCGCTTTGATCCCCGCTTCGAAAAATGGACCACACCGTTCGTCATGGCGCTGATCAACGAGCGCGTGGTGCGTCGCAGCAACGCACTACTCGGCTTCCCGTGGGGTCGCGACTTTAACTACGACGAGAGCCAGCTCTGCAGTAGTCGAGGCCAGGCCCTGGGCATCAGCCTGGCCATGGGCGCGGGCATGGCCACCGCGAGTACGGGACTTGGCCGCAAGGCGCTCAAACCCCTGCTGCCCAAGCCCGGCGAAGGGCCGGACCGCGACGCGCGTGAAAAAGGTTTTTTTGAACTCTTTGTCGATGGTGAGCACCCCGATGATCCGACCAAGGGGCTGCGAGTCCGCGTTTACGGTGACCGGGACCCGGGCTACGGTGCGACTTCGCGCATGCTCGGCGAAGCCGCCAGCGTCCTTGCCCTGGGCGAATGCAGCGTCGGCGGAGGGATATGGACTCCCGCTTCGGCGTTGGCGCAGCCCCTGCTGCCCCGGCTCGAAGCCCACGCGGGTATCAGCTTCACTGTGCTCGACGCGAGCTGACACCGGACCCACGGTGCCGTGAACCGCGACGCCCAGCGTTACAACCTCATCTTCGCCGGGGAACTCCTGCCGGGCACGCATCGCGAACAGGCTCAGCGCGTACTGGCTGGCTTCTTCGGACTCAAGGACCCCGCGGCCGTCGCGGTGTTTTTCTCGGGCAAACCCGTACCCCTGCGGCGACAGCTCAAGCGCGAGGATGCGCTGAAGCTGTATCGCCAACTGCGTTCCGTGGGCCTGATCTGCGATCTTCAGGCGGTAGCAGCAGCTACTCCCACGACGGCGACGACGACGGCGACGGCGACGGCGACGGCGACGGCGCAACATAAAGACCCCACTGAGTCGACGGCCACTTCAACCCCGAAACGCTCAAGCACCGACAGCAGTCCTGACACCGGCCCCACTGTCCGTAGCGCCGACGCCCCGCCAGACCCGCCCCCGCGCCCGCAGCGACCGGTGCCCGGACCCAATGTCTTTGCCCTGCGTCCTACCCCCGGACCCGCCCGAGACAGCAATCCACGGGAGACCGCTCAGCTACGCTTTTTTATCGCGTCCTTTGTCGCCGTCGCACTGTGCCTGCTGGTGATCACGCTTACGCTGCGTTTTCCCGGCGAGGAACTGGGCAGCGCACCGGCGGGACCCATCGACGCGGCAACGCTGCCTGACAACGGCCTGGTACTGATGACGGAGGACGCGCTGCTGCTGCACGAGCGCTCGGGCCTTGCCCGTCAGCGCATCACAGCGCGGGAGCTGGGACTGACGACGCTGGCACCGCCGCTGTGGATCGGTAGTGACGGCATGCTGCTCGTAAATGGAGGCGCCGCTTTGCAGGCCGGCATACAGCTACAGCGCTGCGATCTTGACGAACGCATCTGCGCTCCCTTTCTGCAGGACGCGAGCGCGGTGCAGGTAATAGCCATCGCTGCTTCGTATCTGGGTGACGCCATTTTTTTGCTCACCGATAAAGGGGAGTTACTGCGCAGTGACGCGGCGGGCCGCATCGTCGCCAACGCCACCGTGCTGCGCCCCTGGGGTCGCGATCGCGTCATTGCCGCCGACGGACTTCTGCTGCTACCAGCCCCCGACAGCCCCCTGCTCGGCGTCTATCGACCCGACGCCGGCCGCTTCGCCCAGCAACTGGACGCCCTGCTCCTGATGCCCCCACAGGCAGCCGGTGCGGCGCAGGACCGCATCGTCGATCTCGCCGTCAGCGACCAGGCGCGACATGCGCTGCTGGGAGGCGAGACCGCCCCCACGGCGCTGTATCAGTTTGACGCCCGCTGGGGTACCGGCCAGCCCCTCGCCCTGCCCGGCGACTTCACTGCGGAATTTCTCGTGCCCTGGCGAGACCGCGTTCTCGTGGCGAATTCCGCCGAGCCATTGATGCTGCGCTACGGTCCGGACGGGCACCGGGAGGCGGACTTCACGTCGACGCTGCTGGTGGACGCGAGAGAGCGCTGGGAGCAGCAGCGCTTGCAACAACAGCTACTGCGACAGCTCGGTATCGCCCTGCCCCTGTTCCTCGCCACGCTCTGCGCGGGACTGGCGCTGCTCTACGGCGCCGAAAGCCGGGCCCTCGGCCTGATGCCCAATCTGCGCACGGCGCTGCTGGATCCAATGCCTGCGGGTATCACTTGGGTTGCACCCGGCGACACGCGTCGGCGGGCGTTAACGCGCCTGGGCCTGAGTCTGCTTGGTGTCGCCGTTCTGGCGATGCTCGTCGTCACCTGGCTACAGGGAGCCCTGCCTGCCCTGAGCTTTGCGCCAGCCGTGCTGGCCAGCGCGATGGCCTGGCACCTGTTCAATCAGGGTGCCGGTGGTCACCTGGGCTACTTCGACCAGCGCGTCATTCTTGTGGACTACGACGGCCGGTACTTTTATGGCGAGACCAGCCACCTGCGCGGCACTCGCAGCTGTCTTCTGGCACCCGGTGTGGCCCTGCCGCTGTCTATGGGTGGCCTGATCAATCTTCGCGCTCACACCCTCACCGCGACCGATGCGCCGCTGGCGCCGGGCCCCATGGGCGGCACCGAAGTGCTGGGCATGCTCTGGCACCTGGACCATCCCTGGTTGCGCGCTGGTCTATTCCTTGGCCTTGGCTGGTTCATGAGCATCAGTATTCTGGTGCTGCTTACGCTCTGAGCGCGGTTATACTTGCACCGCATAACGCGACGAAAGGACTCGTCATGGCAGAGCGCAAGCAACGCCCGAGTACTCAATGACCGACTCAACTGACAATAACCTCGCGGCAAGGCCAGCGCCTAGCGCAGTATTTGGCTCAACACCTGAGCCAACGCCTGAAAAAGGGCCCGAGGTCGCGCTGTTCGTGACCTGTCTGGCCGATCTGATGCGCCCGAGCGTGGCCAGGGCGAGCCTGGAGCTGCTGGAAGCGGCCGGCTGCACGGTCACAATCCCCGCGCACCAGAGTTGCTGTGGCCAACCCGGGTACAACAGCGGTGACTACGCCGGGGCCATGGCCATCGCCCGCCAGGTGATCGAAACCTTCGAACCCTACCCCTACACAGTGCTGCCCTCTGGCTCCTGCGCGGGCATGCTGGTGGAACACTACCCCCGTCTTTTCGACGGGGAGTGGCGAGAGCGGGCGACGCGCTTCGCCGCCCGCGTGCATGAGCTCACAAGCTTTCTCAGCGACGTCTGTGATTACCAGCCCCCGGCCACGGGCAGCGGCGCCGTCGCCTATCACGACAGTTGCGCGGGTTTGCGCGAGCTGTCCGTCAGGGACCAGCCCCGGAGCCTGCTTCGCCACGCCGGCGTCGAGGTTCGGGAACTGAAACAGTCCGAAGTCTGCTGCGGTTTCGGCGGCACGTTCTGCGCCAAAATGCCGGACTTGTCCGCCGCCATGGCTGACGAAAAGCTCAAGGACCTTGCCGACAGCGGCGCCGACACCTTGGTAGGCGGCGACCTGGGCTGTCTGCTGGCGCTTGCAGGGCGGGCGCGGCGACGCGACCTGCCCCTGCACTTTCGCCATGTCGCTGAAGTGCTGGTGCAGGATGCCGACACACCCCCCATCGGCGAGTCCCCGACAAGCTGATGGAACAGCGCAGCAACGCCTTCATTGAGCTCGCGTCCGAGGCCATCGCCGAACCGGAGAAGGCAATCTATCGAAGTGCCCTGGGCGCAGCGATGCCCCCCTTGCGTAATACCGCGGTGGCGCAGTTTGGTGGAGACGAGGCCTTTGACGCCCTGCGCCGCAACGTGCGCGAACGGCGGCGTCACAGCACAGCGCACCTGGGTTACTACCTGGAGCAGTTTGTCGCCCGCGCACGGGAGAACGGCAATACCGTGCACTTTGCCCGCAGCGGTAGTGAGTTGAATGACCACGTGCTGGCAATCTGCCACGCGGCCAAGGTGCAACGCGTAATCAAGGGCAAGTCCATGGTCACGGAGGAGACCGGCCTGAACCAGGCGTTGGCGGACGCAGGCCTCAACGTACGCGAGACCGACCTGGGCGAATACATCATTCAGGAAGCCGGAGAGACCCCCAGCCACATCGTGGGTCCGGCGCTGCACAAGACCCCGGACGACATTCGGCAGCTCTTTTTCGAGCGCCACGATCTGGGCGATCGGGACCTCGACCGGCCCGAAGACATGGTCGCCGAGGCCCGGGCTGTGCTACGCCAGGAGTTTCTGGCCGCCGATGCGGGCATTATCGGCAGCAATGGCCTGATCGCGTCCACAGGTCACACCATGCTGGTGACCAATGAAGGCAACGGCGACCTGTGCGTCAACCTGCCGCGCGTGTTGATCATCTGCACCACCATCGACCGGGTCTTCCCCCGCCCCGAAGACGCTATGGCGATGCTGCGCCTGCTGGTGCGTTCCACCACGGGGCAGCCGGTCACGTCCTACACGAGTTTTTACCAGGGACCTCGTCGCGGTGACGATGAAGACGGCCCCCTCGAAACCCATCTGGTGCTGCTGGACAACGGGCGCAGCGAGCTGCTGCAGGGGCCCTACGAAGAGATGCTCCAGTGCCTTCGCTGCGGTGCCTGCCTGAACCACTGCCCGGTGTACATGAATGCGGGGGGCCACGCCTACGGCTGGGTGTATCCCGGCCCCATGGGATCGGTGCTGACTCCCCTGCTGACGTCCCTCGAGACCAGTGCCCCGCTGCCTGACGCCTGTACCGGCTGCGGACGTTGCGCCGAGGTATGCCCTGCACTCATACCGCTACCCGACCTGATTCGCGACCTGCGCGCAGAAAAACACGCTCGCGGTGTCACGGCACGCCGCTGGCGTCTGGGTATGGCCCTGCATGCCTGGCTGGCGCGACACCCACGGCTCTACCAGCACACTACGGCCATTGGCATCTGGCTCCTGCGCCGTATGGCGGGCCGCCGGGGCGTGCTGAAGCGCCTGCCTCTGGCGGGTGGGTGGCTGAAAAGCCGGGATCTGCCCGTGCCCCCGGAGTCCTCGTTCCTGGCCAGTCACCGCGAACGTCTGTCATGAGCAGAGAGAGCCCGAACGTGCACCAGGCAGAGAATCCGGGGGAGACGCTGGACGACGCCGAGAAAATCATCATGGCGCGCCTGCGTGGTGCCGGCAGCCGGGACAATCCCGAGCTTATCGCCCGGCAACTTGCCGAACTGCCAGCCACCGATGCCGCGGCAGGCAGTGGCGACGTGGTGGAACGCTTTCGCGAACGCCTGATCAACAGTGGTGCCAGTGTGGCGACCGCCAGCGACCGCCGCGAAGCGGTACTGGAAATCAGCCGCTTCGTGTCAGCGCGTCATGCCCAGCGGCGCGTGGTGACCGGGCACGACGCGAGACTGGCGGCCCTTCCCTGGCGGGACGGTGGGCTGTTGCCGCGGTTTGGCAGCGCCGCCGATGGCGACGCCGTCGCTGTTTCATGGGCGATGGATGGCATCGCCGAAACTGGGTCGGTGGTGCTGTGGCTCGATCGCCGGAATCCGGCGCTCAATAACCTGTTGCCCGACGATCAGATCATTCTGGTCGAAAGAGAGCGGATTCAGGCGCGCCTTGAGGACCTGTGGCACCACGACGAACTGCACACCGGTCATGGCCCGCGGGGCGTGATGATGATTTCGGGCCCCTCGAGCACCGCCGATATTGGTCTGCATCTGGTCAAGGGCGCCCACGGCCCCCGAGCCCTCCACGTGATCATCGTGGGCGAAACCGAGGGCGAGTAGCGGCTGTCGCTACCGCCCTTCCGGCTTGTGGGGCCTACCTTGTTTGGAGGCTTAGTTTGGAGGCTTAGTTTGGAGGCTTAGTTTGGAGGCTTACCTTCCTTGATGGCTTCCCTTATTCGGGAGCTTACTGGGCGGGTTTCGCCTTGAAGCTGAACTTCTGTCCGCCCAGTGACGCCTCGTACATCAGGCCTCCGCGGGCGATGGTGAACACGGCCATACCTTTGCGGTAGCCACCGTGGGTGACGTGGGCGTCGTTGCGTCCACCGCTGGCGCTGGTGGCCGTGCCGCCTCCCGTATTGGCCTCGGCAGAAACACCCGCGGTGATCGCTACGGCGGTGGCCTGGGCGCTAAATTCAAAGTTACCCGTAGTGAAGCTTTCTACGGCACGGGCATCTTCGAGAAAGATCATCTGGCTGAAGGCCTGGCCACCGAGTTGAAAACCCACGGTCAGCTGGGTCATGGTGGAGTCGCCAATATACTCGCCCTGTACGTAGACCCGCCCCTTGCCACGGGCACCACCGATACCAATACCGCCCTTACCGATAGTGGGAAACACCACATAACCGTGGGCATTGGCAAAAAATGGCGCGGTCTCGTCTGCCGCACGGAAGGACGCAATCGTATCTTCGTATTCATCAGCCATGGCTGGTGCGGCGAACACGGCGAAGGCCAGCGTCACTACGGTGAACAGGTTTCTGAACATGGTGGGCACTCCCGGTTTTTATATGCGGTGCGCCATTGTCCCACGACTGCGCTGCGCAAAACACCGTAGCGCCCTGGTTTTTGTCCCGTTTAAAAGCCGTGCATCATCGCCAGCACATCGATCACCCGGCAGCTGTAACCCCACTCGTTGTCGTACCAGTTCAGTACACGCAGGTAGCGACCTCCCGTCACCGCGGTGAAGCCACTGTCGTAGATCGATGAGTGGCTGTTGCCGATCACATCCGTCGATACCAGGGGTCGCTCGCTGTACTGCAGGATGCCCGTCAGGCGCGGTGACTCGGCCGCAGCACGTATGGCCCGATCCACCTCTTCCACCGAGACGGTACGCGACAGCTTGACGAAGAGGTCCACGACCGATCCGTCTGGTACTGGTACGCGCGAGGCAATGCCATGCAGCAGCCCCTGCAGTTCCGGCAGCACCACACCAACCGCCTTGGCTGCCCCGGTGGAGGTGGGAATGATGTTCTCCGCTGCGGCCCGGCTGCGTCGCCAATCGCTGTGCGGCACATCGGCCAGGCGTTGGTCATTGGTGTAGGCATGTACCGTGTTGATCACGCCCTCAAGAATACCGAACTCCTCATGCAGCACACGCGCCATCGGTGCCAGACAGTTGGTCGTGCAGCTCGCGTTCGACACGATGCGATGCTCAGGCTTCAGGCCCTCTTCGTTAACACCCAGCACAACCGTGTAGTCAATCTCGTCCTTGGCGGGGACCGTCAGCACCACCCGGGGAGCACCGGCGTCCAGGTGCGCCTGCAGTTGCTCTCGTTTGCGAAAAACGCCGGTGGATTCAACGACCGCATCTACGCCCAACTCCTTCCATGGCAGAGTCGAGGGATCGCGCTCACTGAACATGCGCACGCGACTCTTGGGGGTAACCAGATGCCCGTCTTCGAGCTGCAGGTCGTAGGGAAACGATCCCATCACGGTGTCGTAGTTGAGCAGGTAGCGTAGCGCCGCGTGGTCAAACAGGTCATTGACCGCCACCACTTCGATATCGTCGCGCTCTTCGATAATACGAAACACCGCGCGTCCGATGCGCCCGAATCCGTTAATTGCAACTTTCATCTTGCTCATCAGGCCACCTCCTGCCGCGCGTCCAGATCAGCGTAAAGCCGCGCGACATCCAGCAGACGTGCCGCATGCCCCCGGGTTTCGTACCAACCCAATGTCTTGATGAAGTGAGACCCGGCCTTGAGCGTGCCCGGCGCGTCAAACAGCAGGGACTCGGCCCGGCCCAGCACGTCGGACGACACAATGGGATCCTCGATCACCGATACCACACCGGGGTAACGCCGCGCGCCCTCACGCATCACGTCGTTGATGTCTTCGGCGGTCACATCGTCGCGATCAAGCACCAGGGTGGTGTCGAGCATGCAGCCTTCCTGCACGGGTACGTTCAGCGTGGAGGTGTGAATCTTGCCCGCGAAGGCCGGCAGCACATGGCCGATCCAGTGACCCGCCTCATGGCTGTTGGGAATGATGTTCTTGGGTGCCGAACGGCTGCGGCGGTAGTCGCTGCCCGCGTAGTCCTGTAGCGCCTGATCGGCGGTATAGGCATGCACCGTGGTCATGCTGCCGCTCTCGATAACGAATTCCTGACCGAGAATATGCAACAGCAGGCACAGCGCGGTGGTTGTGGGTGAGGCGGCAGAAATCAGCTGGTCGCGGGGGTCAATGCTGTCGCCATTGATTTCAGGGATAACGATACGATCGATGCCGTCTCCTGGCAGGGTCCTCACGAGCACCCTCGGGGCGCCTCCGGACAGGTGATCGCGCAGATGTGCCTCGCTGCGATACACGCCCGTGGCGTCAATCACCATATCGACTTCAAAAATATCCCAGGGCATCTCAACCGGGGTGTCGATGCTCATCAGACGCGTCCGCTGCTCGCCGGCCCAAAGAAAATTACCTTCCAGGCGGTAACGCTCGGGGTTGGCCGTCTCGGACTGCAGCAGATAGTGCAGGATGTCTGCCCTGCCCACATCGGCTACGGCTATAACCTGAACGTCCGGCATGACCGCGGCGAGATCGAAGATCTGACGCCCCGTCTGGCCGAACCCCATAATGCCCAGACGCAGCGGTCTGTTTGAAGCCATCATCTCCACCTCCAGATAGGGGCGCGGGAACCTGTCCCGAAACTAGCCCAAAAACGATTGCAAAAGCCACCCTATGGCAATCCGGCTGGCACGCACCCACGTAGTAAGACATAGCTTCCGAGGAGATTTCCATGACCCAGGCCCTTGCAGACTCAGATTTTTTACGTTCTACCGCCCATATTGGGGTTCCGGGCAGCGGTGCGACCGACACACCATTGTCTGAAGAGGCACGTATTGTCCGGGATGCACTGGTGACCCGAGGGCTTGAAACGCCGATGATCGACACCGGCCTCAGCCGTGACGAGAAGTACCGACGCATTCGCGACAGCTTTCGCAACATCACCGAGACTCTCGGACTGGACCTGACCGACGACAGCCTGTGCGAGACGCCGCAGCGCATCGCCAAGATGTACGTGGACGAAATCTTCTCCGGTCTGGATTACGGCCAGTTCCCACGCATCTCGGTGATCGAGAACAAAATGCAGGTCGA
>JAUIMF010000059.1 GCA_030433415.1 Gammaproteobacteria bacterium
GCTGCTCGCGCATCTCCATCGGCGTTACGGTTCTTAACACCGCGCTCGACGGACGCCCGTACCCTGCACCGTCGCGCCACTTACGGCCTGCAATGCTGTACACCCAGGCCCGGCTCGGTCACTTCGTCGTCGGCGGTGGTGGCACGGCAGAGGGCGGGGCAGGCGTTATCCGTTTGCGCGTCTGTCGAGCGCGCCGAGCAGTGTCTTAGCGCGGATCAATGTAGCGCGAGCAGCGCAAAGGGATAACGCCTGTCCCGACCGTCACGGAGCTCCACGCTCCAGATAACGAATGGCGCAAGCGACACATGCTGGTTATCGGCACTTCGTTGCTGGCGGTGGGTGGCACGACGCCGCAGGGTACGGGCTGCTCGCGCATCTCCATCGGCGTTACGGTTCTTAACACCGCGCTCGACGGACGCCCGTACCCTGCACCGTCGCGCCACTTACGGCCTGCAATGCTGTACACCCAGGCCCGGCTCGGTCACTTCGTTGTCGGCGGTGGTGGCACGGCAGAGGGCGGGGCAGGCGTTATCCGTTTGCGCGTCTGTCGAGCGCGCCGAGCAGTGTCTTAGCGCGGATCAATGTAGCGCGAGCAGCGCAAAGGGATAACGCCTGTCCCGACCGGCACGTAGCTCCAAGCGCCGATCAATGTAGCGCGAGCAGCGCAAAGGGATAATGCCTGCCCCGACCGTCAGGTAGAGCCGTAGGCGTCACAGAGGCACAAAAAAGCCGCCGTGGCATGAGCCACAGCGGCTGTTCGAGTGGGAAAACGATCAGCCCATGTTGCTGGCGACGAAGTCCCAGTTGACGAGGCTCCAGAACGCTTCCATGTACTTGGGGCGAGCGTTGCGGTAGTCGATGTAGTAGGCGTGTTCCCACAGGTCCACGGTCAGAAGCGGCGTGACACCATCAGTAAGAGGGCAGCCGGCGTTGCTGGTGTTCTGGATCGCGATGCTGCCGTCGGCGTTCTTTACCAGCCAGGTCCAGCTGGAGCCGAAGTTATTGATGGCGGAGTTGGTGAACTGCTCTTTGAACTCGGCAAAGGAACCGAAGGCGGCATTGATCGCGTCGGCGACGGCGCCGGTGGGTTCGCCGCCGCCATTGGGCGACAGGCAGTTCCAGTAGAAGGTGTGGTTCCATATCTGCGCGGCGTTGTTGAATACACCGCCTTCGGAATTCTTGACCACGTCCTCAAGGCTGGCGTTTTCCATGTCGGTGCCAGCGACCATGCCATTGAGTTTGTCGACGTAGGTCTTGTGGTGCTTGCCGTAGTGGAACTCCAGCGTCTCAGCTGAGATGTGAGGCTCCAAAGCGTTTTGTTCGTAGGGTAGGGCGGGGAGTTCAAAGGCCATGGTGATCTCCTGATGGCGTTGGGGTTTAAAGGTTTGGTGCTGAATCTATTGCCGCGGCCATTGACGGCGCGCGTGCACGCAGCTTTATCAAGCGTCGCGGTTGGTAGCTTTACTGATTTCCCGTTGCCGTAGTGCGCGGCGCAGCAGGACAATGGCTCCCACTCCGACACCTGTCGCAATAACGGTGGTCATCGCCGCGCCACTCTCAGGGTGCCAATGATCCGGACCAGGGTGAGCTCGGACGGCAACGCTGCCCAGCATCACGAATGCGGTCGAAAAAATCGTCGCGAAACGGGTAATACGTGAGTCTTTTGTCATTGGGCCTCCAACGTAATGTCGTCATTGTACCGTCACATTACTGAGAATAAGGTGGTCGATTTGCCGCCAAGCATTGCTGCTGTTTACCGCGGGACTGCTCCGTCGATCGACGGAAGCGTCGAGCCCCAATATAACGCAATCGATCGGCAAATCACGACCTAAACAACAAAATCCGGGACGATTGGACAAGTGGCGGTGCATTGATGGTGGCGCTAAAATCTGTTCTTGGTCGGGTTGACCCAATAATAAGAGGTGTTCCAGATGGTTGTTGAATTTCTTTTTCGCTATTTCCACGTGCTCGCCGGTCTGGTTTGGATCGGCATGCTGTACTACTTCAACTTTGTGCAGACCGAGTACTTCAAGGAAGCTGAGGCAGCGGCGAAGGCCGACGCCATGAAGAAGCTGGCACCGCGGGCGCTCAAGTGGTTCCGTTACGGTGCGCTGGTCACGTTCATCACGGGGCTGGGCCTGCTGCACTTCGTCGCACCCTTCAAGGTGCCGACGGCGAGTGCGCTGATTCTTGTGGGAGCCCTGTGCGGCACGTTCATGTTCCTCAATGTCTGGCTGATTATCTGGCCAAAGCAGAAAATTGTGCTGGGTATGAAAGAGGGCGATGGCCCAGCCGCGGCCGCCAAGGCGGGTCTGGCATCGCGTACCAACACCCTGTTTTCGGGCCCCATGCTGCTTGGCATGGTGGGATCCAAGAATTTGCATATCGCCGACGTAAGTACGACCGGTCTTGGCGTTGCCTGTGCGTTGATTGTGCTGCTTGAGTTGAATGCGCTGTTTGGTCGCGTTGGTCCCATGGCGAGCGTGGTGGGAGTGGTGCATCTCAGTCTGGTGCTCGCCGGTGTGGTTTGGGCGATCCTCGCCCTCTTTTGAAGACGTAAGCTTGCTCTGAGCATAGCTGCTGGTGGTGTGCTGGAGGTTTCTGCTGCATTGATCGCCATTGTCCGCGGTGGCCGCGATATAATTCCGCCTTTCTGACCACGAATACACTTCCATGCCCAAAGACGACGACATCGCGCCCATAACTTCGATCAGTGCTAATCGCGAGGGTGCCCGGGGCGGTGCTGCTGTGCCTCGTCCGCGAGGTGGATCACGTAACAGCTCGAACGGTGGTGGCAGCGGTGGCCGCTCAGGCGTGCTCTCGCGCGTGATGCTGGTTGTGGCCCTGGCTGTCGCGGTGAGCGCCTGTATCTGGGCCTGGCAGCTTCAGGAGCGCCTGGAGCAGGCGGGGCATACCATGGAGCGCTACGAAAAACGCATCTCCAGCCTCGAAGACCGTCTTGCCGACACCGACGAGGGTATGAGCCAGAACGCGGCGGTTCAGGCAGCGAAGCTGCGGGAACTGGACACGGAAGTGCGCAAGCTTTGGGACAATGTCTGGAAGCGCAATAAGGAGCGTCTTGGTGTGCTGGAGGCCAGCGCCAAGCGATTTGAGGCGGCAATTGCCGCCAATGACAAGGGCATTGACGCGACGCAGGCCGAGTTGGGCAAAGCCCTGGCTGATATCGAAAAGCTCCAGTCCGTATCAGGGGACCTTGAGCGCCTCATGACCAGTGCCCGTACCAGCCAGGCCGAGGTTGAGCGGGTGGCCGACGCGCTCAATACGGTGAATCTGGAGCTCGCTCGCCTCAACAAGCGCGTCGCTGGCAACGAAGAGTGGATCAAGTCCATTAACGCGTTCCGCCAGAGCACCAACTCCGCTATCACCAATCTCCAGGCCACGATAAGAGCGTTGCAAACGCCCACCGCCACAGGAGGCTGACACCGTGGCGGCGTCGCAACGCCGCCGCATACCATTCATCGAAAATTGCCTGCCCGGCGCAGGTGCCAGGGGTACTCATGACCACAATCCGCCAGGACGATTTCATCGACAGCGTTGCCGACGCGCTTCAGTTTATTTCTTACTACCACCCCCTGGATTTCGTGCAGGGTGTGCACAAGGCCTGGGCGATGGAGAAAAACCCGGCGGCGAAGGACGCGATGGCCCAGATTCTCATCAACTCGCGCATGTGTGCCCAGGGGCGGCGGCCCATCTGCCAGGACACGGGAATCGTTACGGTGTTTCTGCGCGTGGGCATGGATGTGCGCTGGGATTCGCAGCTGTCGGTGACCGAGATGGTCAACGAAGGCGTGCGTCGCGCCTATACCCATCCGGATAACGTACTGCGCGCTTCGATCCTCGACGACCCTGCAGGTGCCCGTAAAAACACCGGCGACAATACGCCGGCGGTGATCCATATGGAGATCGTTCCCGGTAATACCGTGGACGTGCGCGTGGCCGCTAAAGGCGGCGGGTCCGAGAACAAGTCCAAACTGGTGATGCTCAACCCGTCGGATTCCATCGTCGATTGGGTGGTGAAGACCGTGCCCACCATGGGCGCGGGCTGGTGTCCGCCGGGCATGCTCGGTATCGGCATCGGTGGCACCGCCGAAAAGGCGGCGGTACTCGCCAAGGAATCATTGATGGACCCCATCGACATTCACGAATTGCGGGAGCGTGGCCCGTCGAATCGGGTAGAAGAACTGCGTCTTGAGATCATGGACGCGGTGAACCGTCTGGGGATCGGTGCCCAGGGTCTGGGCGGTCTCACCACGGTGCTGGATGTCAAAATCAAGGATTATCCGACCCATGCGGCGTCATTGCCCGTTGCCATGATTCCCAACTGCGCCGCGACGCGGCATGCCCACTTTGAACTCGATGGTAGCGGCCCCGCACTGCAGACACCGCCCGATCTCAATGACTGGCCGGATATCACCTGGGAGGTCGGGGACGACGTACGCCGGGTAAACCTCGATACTGTGACCCGTGATGATGTGGCGTCATGGAAACCGGGCGATACGCTGCTGCTGTCTGGCAAGATGCTCACGGGTCGCGATGCCGCGCACAAGAAGATGCAGGAACTCATTCGCAGTGGCGAAGGCCTGCCCGAAGGCGTCGATCTGAAGGATCGCTTTATCTACTACGTAGGGCCCGTCGACCCGGTGCGCGACGAAGTGGTGGGGCCGGCGGGACCCACCACGTCCACCCGTATGGACAAGTTCACGGATTTCATCCTGGAGCACACGGGCCTCATGGGCATGATCGGCAAGGCCGAGCGTGGCCCGGCGGGCATCGACGCCATTCGCAAGCACAAGGCGGTGTATCTCATGGCGGTGGGCGGTGCGGCCTATCTGGTATCCCGGGCGATTACCGACTCGCGGGTCGTGGCCTTCCCGGAACTGGGTATGGAGGCGATCTACGAGTTCGAGGTGAAAGACATGCCGGTCAGCGTCGCTGTAGATACGCAGGGTACCTCGGTGCACCAGACGGGACCTCAGCACTGGCGCGGGGTGATCGAAGAGCAGGCCCTTGAGCTCATCTGAGACGTTTTACTGGCACGACTACGAGACCTTCGGCGCTGACCCCGCCTATGACCGGCCGGTGCAGTTCGCCGGCCAGCGCACGGACCTTGAGCTCAATCCCATCGGGGAGCCCCTGGTGCTCTATGCCCGTCCACCACGGGATTACCTGCCCCAGCCCGGTGCCTGCCTGGTAACGGGCATTCTGCCGCAGGTCGCCGAGGAGCGCGGTGTCTGCGAGGCGGAGTTCATTGCAAGCATTGAGCGTGAGTTTCGTGTGCCCGGCACCTGCGGTGTCGGCTATAACTCGCTGCGCTTCGACGATACGGTCACGCGTTTCACCCTGTATCGCAACCTGCGTGATGCCTATGCCCGGGAGTATGGCGAGGGCCGTTCGCGCTGGGATCTGATCGACGCCATGCGCACTGCTCACGCGCTGCGTCCCGACGGCATCGAATGGCCAACGCGCGACGATGGCCACACCAGCTTTCGTCTTGAGGATCTGTGCGCTGCCAACGGGCTGGAGCAGGGCAGGGCGCACGATGCCCTGGTGGATGTGCATGCCACGATCGCTCTGGCAGGGCTGCTGCGCCAACGTCAGCCACGCCTGTTCCAGTTTTTGTTGACGCATCGCAGCAAAGAGGCCACGCGTGGCCTGATCGAACTGGAGCCACCCCAGCCCCTGTTGCATGTTTCGGGTATGTTTGGCGCTGCCCGCGGCAATCTGTCCCTGGTGCTGCCCCTGGCCTGGCATCCGACCAACCGTAACGAGCTTTTCTGCGCGGACCTGCGTGCCGATGCGGGCCTCATACTGGATTTGCCCGTGGATGAGCTGCGCGAACGGCTCTACCGTCGCAGTGAGGATTTTGCTGAGGGTGAAGAGCGCCCCGGCGTGAAATCCGTGCATATCAATCGCTGCCCGGTGCTTTTACCCGCGAAGATGGCCGATGCGCAGGTCGCGGAGCGAGCCCGGTTGGATCTGGAGGCCTGTCGCCGCAACCTGTTGCTGCTGCGCGACTTCGAAACCCGGCATCCTGGGGCACTGCGAGACAAGTTGAGGGCCCTGAGCGAGCGTTCCTCTTCCGAAGTGGAAAAGGACCCGGACCTGATGCTCTACAGTGGCGGCTTTTTGTCGCGCCAGGATCGCGCCACCCTCGACAGCGTTCTGGCTCAGCCCCCGGCTGATCTCGCTGGCCGTACGGTAGTATTTGAGGATCGCCGTCTTGACGAGATGCTGTTCCGATATCGCGCCCGCAACTACCCCGACACCCTCGACGAAGAGGAGCGGGAGCGCTGGGAGCAGTTTCGCTTCGAACGCCTGAGCGAGGGAGACGGCCGAGGCCTTGATCTGGAAGCGTTTCATGGCGAGATCGAGGAGCGCCTTGCCGACCCCGCCCTGACCGACGAGCAGCGTGCCATCCTGCAGGGACTGCAAAGTTGGGGTGACAGCCTGCTCGCCTGAATCCGGTACCGTTGCCTGCGATCAAGCAGTCGTATAATGCGCCCCAAGCCCCGGGGTACAGGAGAGAATTCATGGAGTTTGCGGGAAGTCACGTGCTCTCGGTCGGTCAGTTTGAGCGCCCGGATGTCGAGGCGGTATTTGCCGTTGCCGACCGTATGGAGCCCTACGCCCGTCGCCGGCGGGTCACTCGCGTTCTTGAGGGGGCAATTCTCGGGTCCATGTTTTTCGAGCCCAGCACGCGCACCCGCGTCAGTTTTGGCAGTGCGTTCAATCTGCTCGGCGGTGAGGTGCGAGAAACCACGGGTTTTGAGAATTCCGCCATCGCCAAGGGCGAGTCGCTGTACGACACGGCGCGGGTGCTCTCGGGCTACTCCGATGTCATTGCCATGCGCCACCCCGCCGAGGGCTCCGTCGCCGAGTTTGCCTCGGCGAGTCGTGTACCTGTGATCAACGGCGGTGACGGCAGCAACGAGCACCCGACCCAGGCGCTGCTGGATCTCTACACCATTCGCTCGGAGCTTGCTGCGCAGCAGCGCGGCATCGACGGGCTGCGTATCGCCATGGTCGGTGACCTGCGCTTCGGCCGTACCGTACACAGTCTGTGCCGTTTGCTGGGCTTGTTTTCAGATGTCCGTGTCACGCTGGTGTCCCCTGTCGAGTTGCGTATGCCCGGCGAAATCGTCGATGCCCTGCGTAGCGCAGGACACCGTGTGGTCGAAAGTGACGCGCTCGAAGAGGGTATTGCCGATGTGGATATTCTTTACAGCACGCGCCTGCAGGAAGAGCGGTTTGCCTCGCCCGAAGAGGCGGCGCTGTATCGTGGGCGCTTCCGCCTGAATCAGCAGGTCTATACGCGCCACTGTGACCCCAACACGGTCATTATGCATCCCCTGCCGCGGGATTCCCGCGAGGCGGCAAGGGAGTTGGACGAAGACCTGAACGACAATCCCAAGCTGGCCATCTTCCGACAGACCGATAACGGTGTGCTGGTACGCATGGCGCTGTTTGCCCTCATTCTGGATGTGGCCGATCAGGTGGATGCCCACAGCCGCGACGTGCACTGGTACACCGGGGGCCGAAACCCGTGAGTTTTCGCCTGCGCTTTGCGGCGGGCGATGTGCGCCTGCTCCAGACCGAGCGTGTCTTTGACGGCTACTTCGCGATCGACCGGATTACGGTGCAGCACCGGGGTTTTGCCGGTGGCTGGTGTGACCCGGTTACGCGCGAAGTGTTCGAACGCGGAAATGCCGTGGGCGTGTTGCCCTACGATCCCGTGGATGATTCATTGATCCTGATCGAGCAGTTTCGCGTCGGCAGTTTGCGCGATGCCGACAGCCCCTGGATGCTGGAACTGGTGGCGGGCATTGTAGAACCCGGCGAGTCCGACGAGGAACTGGTGCACCGCGAGGCAATGGAAGAGGCCGGTTGCGAGCTGGGGCAGCTAGAGCCTATTGCATCGTATTACCCCAGCGCAGGCGCCTGCACAGAGCATGTGCGCCTGTACTGCGGGCGGGTGCTGTCTGCCCGGGTCGGCGAGGTGCTGGGCCTGGACGAAGAGGGCGAGGATATTCTCGTGCATCGGCTGCCCCGGCCCGAGGTGCTCGATATGCTGCGCAGCGATCGCATCAACAACGGCCATACCCTGGTGGCGCTACAGTGGTTGGCACTGCACGGTGAGACGCTGCGGCAGCGATGGCTCGGAAGCGCCGGCGGATGAGCGACGCGGCGGACACCTCGCTCCGCCCCGGGCTACTGCGTTCCAGCGCGGTGGTCGGTGCCATGACGATGCTGTCGCGGGTGCTAGGTCTGGCGCGGGACATCATTCTTGCGGCGGTGCTAGGGGCCAGCAGCAACGCTGATGCGTTCTTCATTGCCTTCAAGATTCCCAACTTTCTGCGCCGTCTGTTTGCCGAAGGCGCCTTCGCCCAGGCGTTTGTGCCGGTGCTGGCGGAGTGTCGCGAGCAGGGCGGGCAGGCGGCGGTACGGGACCTGGTGGATCGCATTGCCGGAGTCCTGGGCGGTGTGCTGACGCTCCTGACGCTGCTGACGGTGGCGGCCGCACCGGTCGTGGCGAGTATCTTCGCCCCGGGGTACATCGCCCAGCCAGAAAAGTTTGCGCTGACCTCTCAGCTGATTCGTATTACGTTTCCCTATCTCATGCTCATCTCGCTGACGGGCATGTGCGGTGCCATCCTCAACTCCTATGGGCGCTTTGCCGTGCCCGCATTTACGCCGGTGCTGTTGAATGTCGCCCTGATCAGCGCCGCGCTGTTCGCCGCGCCGCTGTTCCCCGATCCGGCCTTTGCCCTGGCCTGGGGTGTTTTTATGGCGGGCGTCGTGCAATTGCTGTTTCAGCTGCCGTTTCTCTACCGCATTGATCTGGTGCCGCGGCCTCGCTGGGACACGCAGCATCCCGCGGTACGGCGGGTGCTGACGCTGATGGTGCCGGCGCTGTTTGGCGTATCGGTCAGCCAGTTGAACCTGTTGCTCGATACGGTGCTGGCCTCGTTCCTCCCCACCGGAAGCGTGTCGTGGCTGTATTACTCCGACCGGCTCACCGAGCTGCCCCTGGGTGTCTTTGCTATCGCGGTGGCCACGGTGATCATGCCGACACTCTCGGCGCAAAACGCGGCGGCGCGGGGCGATGACTATGCCCGCACACTCGATTGGGCGGTGCGTAGCGTGCTTCTGGTCGGTGTGCCTGCGAGCCTGGCCCTGTTGATCCTTGCTGAACCGATCCTGGTGGCCCTGTTTCAGTACGGCGCTCTGGGCAGCCACGACATCGCCATGGCCTCGTTCAGCCTGCGCGCCTACAGTCTGGGGCTCTGCGCGTTCATGCTGATCAAGGTGCTGGCCCCGGGCTTCTATGCCCGCCAGGACATGAAGACGCCCGTGCGTATCGGAATCTGGGCCATGGCAGCGAACATGGTGCTCAATCTGATTTTCGTCTTCTGGTTGTTGCACTACTTCAATCTAGGGCATGTGGGCCTTGCGCTGGCTACCAGCGCGAGTGCGTTCCTCAACGCTGGTCTGTTGTGGCGGGGCCTGCGCAAGGAGCAGGTATACCGCTTTGATGCCTGCTGGCCGCGCTATCTGCGCCGATTGATGATCGCCTGTCTGATTATGGGGCTCGGCCTGCTGCTCTCAACCCCGGATACCCCGTGGTGGGCTACGCAGGATTGGCAAGTACGGGCACTGGCCATCGGTGCCCTGTGCGCCCTGGGGCTGGTGCTGTTTGCCACCACCCTGTATCTGGGAGGTATGCGCCTGGCGGATTTGCGCGCGCCCGTCAGAGCCGCTCGCACCGTGGGGGACGCCCCCGACGCGTAGGCGTTGGGGTCGTTCTCCGATATACTGCCCCGCTGATTTTTTGCGACCCCCGGCGTAGCCATGGAGCTCCTTCGCGGCCTTGCGAGCCTGCGTACCCAGTCCACTTCGTGCGTGGCCACCATCGGTGCCTTTGATGGCGTGCACCTCGGCCATCAGGCCGTGCTGCGCCAGCTTCAGGAGCAGGCCGTATTGCTGGGAGAAGAGACCACGGTGATCACCTTCGAGCCCCTGCCGCGCGAGTATCTGGCGCGATCGAAGGCTCCGGCGCGCATTCAGAGCTTCCGCGAAAAATGCGAAGTGCTCAGAGAGCTGGGCGTGGGTCGCCTCCTGTGCCTGCGCTTCACCGAAACACTGCGCCAGATGACCGCAGAGGCGTTCGCGCAGCAAATATTTGTGGATGGGCTGGGTGTTCGCGCGTTGATTCTTGGCGACGACTTTCGCTTCGGTCGGGATCGCGAGGGCGATATTGAGTTCGTGCGTGCCGTGGGTCGCCGCGAGGGCTTTGAGACACTCGATACCGATACCTGGGAGGTGGACGGTGAACGCGTGAGCAGTACAGGTGTTCGCGCTGCGCTGGGTGCTGGCGATTTTGCTCGCGCAGAACGTTTACTGGGGCGCCCGTACACGATTTCGGGCCGCGTCACCCACGGCCAGCAGTTGGGTCGCCAGATCGGAGTGCCGACGGCCAATATCGCGTTGCGTCGTCGCACACTACCCGTCGCGGGCGTGTTCCTCGCGCGTGTATCGGGTGGGGGGCTGGCAGACGCTCCGGCAATTGCAAATGTGGGCACCCGACCCACCGTTAACGATGGCGAAAAACCCAATCTTGAAGTACATGTGCTCGATGGCGAGCATGCGCTGTACGGTCACCGACTGACCGTCAGCTTTACGCAAAAACTGCGCGACGAGCAGCGCTTCGACAGTTTTGAGGCGCTCAAGGAACAGATTTATACGGATGTGGACTCGGCCCGGCAGGCTTTCGCCGCCGGTCAACAGGACTGACGGAACTCATGAGTAACTACAAGGACACGCTCAATCTGCCCACCACGGCTTTTCCCATGAAGGCAAACCTGCCGCAGCGGGAACCCCAGCGCTTGAAGCAGTGGCAGGAGGCGGGTATTTACGGGCAGCTTCGCGAAGCCCGGGCAGGACGTCCCAAGTTTATCCTGCACGACGGTCCACCCTACGCCAATGGCGAACTGCACGTGGGTCACGCGGTCAACAAAGTGCTCAAGGACATTATCGTCAAGTACAAGACCCTCGACGGATTTGATGCGCCCTATGTTCCGGGCTGGGACTGTCACGGCCTGCCCATTGAACTGGTGGTCGAAAAGAAAGTGGGCAAGCCGGGGCAGAAGCTGTCGGCGGCGGAATTTCGCCAGAAGTGTCGTGAATACGCAGCCCGCCAGGTCCACAATCAGCGCGACGATTTTGTACGCATGGGGATCATCGGTGACTGGGACAATCCCTACCTCACAATGAACTACGCCTTCGAGGCCGACATTGTGCGCACCCTGGGTCGCCTGGTGGAGCGCGGCCATCTGCACAAGGGGTTCAAGCCCGTACATTGGTGCCTGGACTGTGGCTCGGCGCTCGCCGAGGCCGAGGTCGAATACGCAGACAAGCGCTCTCCCGCGATCGACGTTGCGTTTAGTGCCGTGGATCCCGCCGCCACCAATGCGGCGTTTGGACTTGAAGACAATGAGCCCGTGGCGCTCCCGATCTGGACCACCACGCCCTGGACCCTTCCCGCGAACCAGGCTGTGTCGCTACACCCGGACCTGGATTACGTGCTTGTTGAGGGCAACGGGCAGCGCCTTGTGCTTGCCGAAGCGCTGCACGAAAGTTGTGCGGCCCGCTACGGCATCGAAGCACCCCAGGTGCTGGGGCGCTGCAAGGGCAGTGCCCTGGAGCACCAGCAACTGCAGCATCCGTTTCTGGAGCGCCAGGTTCCGGTGATTCTGGGCGAACATGTGACCGTCGATGCGGGCACGGGTGCTGTGCATACCGCCCCGGCCCATGGTCAAGAGGACTACGCCGTGGGCTTGCGCTATAACCTGCCGGTGGATAACCCCGTTGCAGGCAATGGCGTATTCATCGAGGGCACGCCGCTGTTTGCGGGCCACCACGTATTCAAGGCCAATCCCGCCGTAGTCGAGGCGCTGGCCGAGCGCGGAGCACTTCTTCACCACGAAGATATCGAGCACTCCTACCCGCACTGCTGGCGCCACAAGACACCGGTGATTTTTCGCGCCACTCCGCAGTGGTTTGTGAGCATGGAGCAGCAGGGCCTGCTGAATGCGGCCCGCGAAGCCGTGAAGCAGGTGCAGTGGATTCCCGATTGGGGGCAGGCGCGGATCGAGGCGATGCTGGCGGATCGGCCGGACTGGTGTATCTCGCGCCAGCGTACCTGGGGCGTACCCATTACCCTGTTTGTGCACCGCGAGACTGCGGAGTTGCACCCTCAGACCGCTGCCCTGATTGAACAGGTTGCGCAGCGCATCGAAAGCGATGGTATCGAGGCCTGGTTTGCCCTTGAGTCCGCCGAGCTGCTGGGTGATGACGCCGCGGATTACGACAAGGTTACCGATACCCTCGACGTGTGGTTCGATTCGGGAGTCACCCACGCCTGCGTGCTGCGTCGCCGCCAGGAACTCACGGTCCCTGCCGACCTGTATCTCGAAGGATCGGACCAGCACCGAGGCTGGTTCCAGTCGTCGTTGCTGACAGGTATTGGCGCCTACGGCGAGGCACCGTTCAAGGCCGTGCTGACCCACGGGTTCACGGTGGATGGCGAAGGACGCAAGATGTCCAAGTCCATCGGCAACATCATTCCGGCGCGCAAGGCCATGAACGACCTGGGCGCCGACGTGCTGCGGTTGTGGCTGGCCTCAACGGACTACCGTAACGAAGTCGCAGTGTCAGAGGAGATACTCAAGCGCACTGGTGACAGCTATCGCCGTATACGGAATACGGCGCGGTTCATGCTGTCAAACCTGTCCGGCTTTGATCCCGAAGCGCATCGCGTGGCTGATGAGGATCTGCTGCCCCTTGACCGTTGGGCTGTGGACTGCGCCGCGCGGCTGCAGGAAGAACTGCGCCAAGCGTATGACAGCTACCAGTTCCATCAGGTCTGCCAGCGTCTGCATCACTTCTGCGCGGTCGAGATGGGGGGCTTTTACCTCGATATCATCAAGGACCGTCAGTACACCACGCGTGCCGACAGCCTGCCGCGGCGCTCCGCCCAGACGGCGCTCTACCGTATCGCTGATGCAATGGCACGGTGGATGGCACCCATTCTGTCGTTTACCGCTGACGAAATCTGGGAAAACCTGCCCGGAGAGCGTGAGTCCTCGGTATTGCTGGCGAGTTGGGGTGAGCCTCTGCTGCGCCTGTCTGCGAAAGACGTGCTGGGCAGCGCCTTCTGGGAGCAGGTGATTGCGGTCCGCACGGCGGTGAACAAGACTCTGGAGACGCTGCGTGCCGATGGCGTGCTGCGTGGCTCTCTCGACGCCACGGTGACCTTGTACTGCGATGCCGCACTGAAGCCGGCGCTGGAAGAGCTCGGCGACGAACTGCGATTTGTGTTGATCACCTCCGAGGCCAGGGTCCTCGACCTTGACGACGCACCGGCGGCGGCCAGGGAAACAGAACTGGCGGGCCTGAAGATCGATGCGCAGCCCTCTGCGGCAGAAAAATGCGAGCGCTGTTGGCACCGCCGCGATGATGTGGGTGCCCATGCCGATCACCCCACCTTGTGTGGGCGCTGCGTAAGCAATGTGGACGGGCCCGGAGAGGAGCGTCATTTTGCCTGACGTGGCGTCATTGGACTCCGAATACGCTCGAGACGCGCGCTGGCGGCTCGGTTTCTACGTGCTGGCGGTATGCATGATCGCACTCGATCAGGGCAGCAAGTATCTGGCGTCCACACATCTAGAATACGCGCGTCCCCAGCCGGTGTTCAGTTGGTTCAACCTGACGCTGCATCATAATGAGGGCGCTGCGTTCAGTTTTCTCAGTACAGCCGGAGGCTGGCAACGCTGGTTCTTTGCGGTGCTCGCAGTAGCCGTCAGTGCAGGGCTGGTGTGGTGGATTCGCGAACTGCGCCGCGGGCAGACGATGATCGCGCTGGGGCTGGCGCTGGTACTCGGTGGTGCCCTGGGGAATCTGGTGGATCGGCTGCTGCTCGGCTACGTGGTCGATTTTATCAGTGTGCATTATCAGGGGTGGTATTTTCCCACGTTCAATATCGCGGATTCGTCAATTTCTGTGGGTGCTGCGTTGATTGTGCTCGATGCCATTATTGGAGACCGGCATGGCAACGACGCCCGGGGGACGCAGGAATCATGAGTGCCACGCTTGAAGTTGGTGCCCAGGTGACGCTGAACTTCGCCCTTACGCTGGAAGACGGTGCCGTGGTGGACTCGAATTTTGACGGCGCTCCCGTCAGCTTTGTCGTCGGAGATGGCAGCCTGCTTCCCGCGTTTGAAGCATGCCTGGCTCAGGCGGTCATCGGAGATAGGCAGCAGTTTGTCATTGCGCCGGAAGACGCTTTTGGTCAGCCCAATCCCAATAATGTGCAGCGCATACCGCGTGAGAGCTTTGATGCTGCCATGGAATTGGAGCCGGGGCTTGTGTGCTCCTTCGCAGATGCTGCGGGAGGCGAACTTCCCGGGGTGATCGCCTCGGTGGACGAACAGGAGGTGACCGTGGATTTCAATCACCCCCTGGCCGGGCATGCGATACTCTTTGATGTGCTCATTCACCGCGTTGAGGCGCCGGAGGCATCGTGACCCGGATTGAACTCGCTAATCCCCGGGGCTTTTGTGCCGGCGTGGATCGCGCCATTGATATCGTCAATCGTGCCCTCGAGGTGTTCGGCGCACCGATCTATGTACGCCACGAGGTCGTGCACAATCGCTTTGTGGTTGATGACCTGCGCAATCGTGGCGCGGTGTTCGTCGAAGAGCTCCACGAAGTACCCGACGACTGCATTGTGATTTTCAGTGCCCATGGTGTTTCCCAGGCGGTGCGTCTGGAGGCGGACCGACGCGGTTTGAAAGTATTCGATGCTACCTGCCCACTGGTGACCAAGGTGCACATGGAAGTCGCTCGGTACAGCGCTCAGGGGCGGGAATGCGTTCTTATTGGTCATGCGGGACACCCTGAAGTGGAAGGGACCATGGGGCAGTACGACCACGCTGCCGGTGGTGAGATTTATCTTGTCGAAGACGAAGAGCAGGCCGCGACGCTGTCTGTTCGTCACCCGGATCGACTGTCCTACGTCACCCAGACAACCTTGTCCATGGATGACACCGCTCGAGTCATTGATCGCCTGCGCGAGCGGTTTCCGGCGATCACGGGGCCGCGCAAGGACGATATCTGTTACGCCACCCAGAATCGCCAGGACGCCGTGAAGCAGTTGGCGGGAGAGTGTGACCTGGTGCTGGTGGTGGGATCGCCCAACAGTTCCAATTCCAATCGTCTGCGCGAGCTCGCCGAGCGTATGGGGGCCAGGGCGTACCTGTTGGACCGGGCGGACCAGATTGAACCCTCCTGGTTGGATGGCTCCGACAGGGTCGGTGTAACGGCGGGTGCATCGGCGCCGGAAATACTCGTGCAGGAAGTGGTCGATCGCCTGCATACCCTGGGTGCAGACGCGGTGCGCGAAGTACCGGGACGCCCCGAAAACGTCACTTTCAGCATGCCCAAAGAACTGCGCCTGACCCCGGTAGATTGACTCAGGAGACGCTCCTGATCAGGGTTTTTTTACCGCAAAACAACCAGTTGTCGTGAAAACTGACCGTTCGTCGGCGCGAGTGGTGGTTCCGCCCAAGTCTGATCTAGGCTACGGGTATGAAGAATCCTTCTACATGTTCCCGGTTCGAGCGCGGCTTCACCATCATGGAATTGCTGATGGTGATGGTGCTTATTGCCGTGCTGCTCGGTCTGGGTGGGCCAGCGTTTCAGAGTAGCCTGGAGCGTAACCGCATGCAGTCCACCGTGAGTGGTCTCGCTGGCAGCCTTGCCTTTGCCCGCGCCGAGGCGGTGATCCGTACCCAGCCCGTGTCCATGTGTCCCACGCTTAACGACGTGGATTGCTCCGGCAGTAATTGGGAGAGCGGCGTGCTGGTGTTCGTGGATGATGGCGATGGCACCGGTGCTTCGGCGCTTGACGGATCCCTGGACGGGAACGAGGAGTTGCTGCGCATCGTGGATGCAGCGCCGGTGGATATCACCATCCGTACCAGCGGGTTTGTGAACAACTCGAGCCTTGTTTTTACTGACAGTGGCCGCGTGCTACAGGGGGCGAATGGAACCTTTGCCATTTGTGATGGCCGGGGCGCTACGTCAGCCCGGGGTCTGATCGTAGAGGTGTCAGGGCAGGCGCGTCTGGCAGTAGATACCGATAGCAACGGTATTGTCCAGGACCACACGGCTTCGGGAGGTGCTGATCTTGTCTGCCCGTAACTCCTTCACGGGGCGCGCCAGGCCGCGTCCGGGGCCTGTGGGTCAGGGTGGCTTCACCCTGATCGAGGTGATGGTCAGCGTGCTCGTGCTGCTCGTGGGTATTCTCGGTGTCGTGGGTATGCAGATGCTGAGTCTGCAAGCTAATCAGGGTGCGTATTTTCGCTCCCAGGCGATCTTTGCCGCGGCAGAAATTCTCGATGCCATGCGCGCCAATCCGACGGCGGCGGCTAACTACGTCGGTGTGTACCCGGATGACGGCGCGGGAACCAGTTCTGTACCAGCGGACCAGAACTGCGATGACGTGGACGGATGTACGCCGCAGGAGGCGGCGCTACAGGACCTGCGGGAGTGGAACGTGCATTTTGTGGACGTCTTCGGTGTGGGGGCGGCCAACTTTCGTCCTAGCATTCCCAATGGGCGCGCACAGATAACGGCCAATGGCGATGAATATACCGTGCAGGTGAACTGGACCGAGCGGCAGTTTGATGACGACGACGCCACCGATGGCTCCACGACACGCTCGAGGGTCCAGCAGGTGGTGAATCTCAGATCGGTGCTCACGCCATGAAGATGCAGACTACCTACTCACCGATGCGTCAGGCGGGTCTGTCCCTGATCGAACTGATGGTGGCGCTGCTGATCGGTGCCTTTCTGGTGCTGGGTGTGGTGACGGTTTTTCTCGCCAACCAGGATTCGGCGCGTCTCGAGAACTCCCTGGCGCGATTGCAGGAGAACGGCCGCTTCTCGCTTGACCTGATGCGCGAAGATATTTATCGCACCCAGTATCTGGGCTGTAACACAGGTGACGTCTTCGTTATCAACATGATCGAAGACCCGAATTCAGCGGGCTTTTCGGCGACGCTCGAGGGTGTGCGGGGCTACGAACGCAATGGCACGGGTACCTGGGGAGCCGTTCCACCAATTACCGATATCAGCACCTGGTCCGCCGCCAACGCCGCAGAAACTGCTGGCGGTGGACGCAACGGTAGCGACATGCTGAGCCTGCGCATGACCGAGCGTATGAACGCCGATGATCCCAATGACCCGCTGCTGACCGCCATGGTATTGCCCAGCAGTACCTCGGTATCCATCGACGACAACCCCGAGTGTGACATCGAACTCAATAGCCAGGTGGTGCTCACGGGCTGTGCGCTCACGGCGCACCTGTTCCAGGTATCCAATGCCCAGACCTGCAGCGCCGGCACTCCGCCGAACCCGACGACGCTGGAATTTGGCTCACCCAACTTCGTCAACACGATCAATACCACCTACGACACTTCAGCCGAAGTGCTGTTGTTCGAGGAGGTCGTCTGGTTCGTGGCTGATACCGGGCGCGACCGAAACGGCTTTGATGTCTGGGCGCTGTATCGCGACATCCGTGGCGACGGGCAGCCGGCGCAGGAGATGATCGAAGGCGTTGAACATATGCAGGTGAAGTTTGGCCAGCGTCTAAGCGGCTCCACCTCCATTCGCTATGTGGATCCCAGTGATGCGGGGCTGAATACGGGCAACAACTACGAAGGTGTGATCTCTGTGCGTGTCGCGCTACTGATGCAGGGTTTTGATGTCGTGCGCAATGCTGACGATGACCGCATCTATGTGTTGATCGATGAGCAGGTGCCGGCAGTCGGTAATACCGCGGTAGGGCAGGGAGGCCTGCATGGCGGTGGTCAGGTGCAGCGCGACGTATTCACTACCACGGTGATTCTGCGCAATGCGCCAGAGGTGTGACAGCATGAATCGAATGCAAAAACAGCGATCCATCGCGCCAGCACGTCAGGACGGCGTGGTATTGCTGGTGGTGTTGATGCTGCTGCTGCTCACCACAATTGTGGGCTACCAGGTGATGGAGACCAGTTCCCTCGAGGCGCGCATGGCCGTTGCTCGGGAGGGCAAAGAAATCAGTTTTCAGGCCGCCGAGTCGATCATCGACCAGGCCAAGAACAACGAAACTTTGCTGGTGACGGCATTTGTCGCCGGCCTGAACGGCACCAGCTGGCCCGAGCAGACCTACACCTTTGATGGCGATGCGGCCCTGAACGGAAACGTTGAAATTCGCTACATCGATGAAATCGCCACGCTGGGTAATGACATTGTTATCGGCAACCCCGGACTGCGCAGTCTTCACTTTGAACTGCGGGCCGACACCGGGCGTACCGATGACCGCTTCGACAGCCAACATATTCAAGGTATCAAGCGCTTTGCGCCCAAGTTGTTTTAGGGCAGCGACGCAGGAGGAACCATCATGAAGAGCTTAAGTAAAACCATCCGTGCCACGCTGGCTGCCTGCCTGGCAACGCTCTGGTGCAGTTCGCCGGTATGGGCCGATGACACGGAGATTTTCTTCGGCAATATCGACAGCGCCGCGGCGCGGCCAAATGTGCTGTTCATTATCGATACCTCGGGTTCCATGAGCGGCACGGTTTCGGGCACGGGCAAGGATCGCCTGGACAACGTCAAGGATGCGTTCTATCAGCTGATGGATGAGCTCAACAGCGTGAACGTGGGTCTGATGCGCTTTACGAATCCGGGGGGGCCGATTCTCTACCCCGTTAAGTACATTGATGCAGACGTCAATGCGGGTTCCATCATTACCGTCGATACGCCGGTTTCCAGTGCCTCTGATGACGCTCAGGAAGTGGTCGGCACGGGCTTGATGATACTGAACGACGACCTGCTTGAAATCGTAGAGCTCTCGGCGGGAGGGACTACGTTTGAGGACCAGGTGAGTTCCAACACCGACGATGGAGAAGAATACTCCAGCGGTAACGGAAGCACGTCCTACTCCGATATCTGGTTCAACTCGTCAGTTGATTCAGCGATGCGTTTCACCGGTTCGACGGTCCCCGCTGGAGCGACGATTACCAATGCCTACATGCGCTTTGTTGGCGATGGCGGAGGTAATTCCAGCGGCATCACCATGCGCATCAGCGGTGAGGCAGTGGACTCTGGCAGCATCGGCACCAGCGGTAACAACATCACATCGCGCACGCGAACGACCGCTTTCGTGGACTGGGCGGTGCCCACGATCGCGGGAGACCAGAGCGTCGACACACCTAACCTCGCAGCCATCGTGCAGGAGATTATCGACGACGCGGGCTGGAATCCCGGCAGCGGCAATGACGACATGACGTTCATTGTGGTACCGCAATCGGGCTCGGGCCAGCGTGAGGTCTATCAGCGAGACGGTAGCGTCAGCCGTGCGCCGCGCCTGTTTGTGGAGTACTACACGGGCGCCGCACCCTCGCCAGAAGTTTCACGAGTGGGCTTGCGTTTTGATGCGGCCGATATCCCCCGAGGCGTGACGATAACCGACGCACGCATCGTATTCACCGCGGACCGCGACTTCACCACCACCCACGACCTGACTGTGGCGGTAGAGGATACCGGTGATGCGTCTACCTTCACCTCGACGGCGGGCAATATCGCGGGGCGAACAACCACTGGCAGCACCGTGGCCTGGGCCGATACGGTGACCTATTCCGCCGGCGATACCTTTCAGACGCCAGATCTTTCCGGGCTGATAAAACCGGTTACGGATCGCAGTGACTGGTGTGGAGGCAATGCCTTGTCGTTCATTGTCAACGGCACTCTGGGGCAGCTTCCTGTGACGGCCTTTGACGGCAGTGCATCGCTGGCGCCGCGTCTGGTGCTGCAGTACGAGTATGACTCTATTCCCGTTGGCTCTTCCTGCATGAAGCGCACCGTATCACGTACGGTGAACGCATCTTCTGATGATGTCGAAGAAGGGCAGAACCTGCTGACGGGTACGGTTCATGATCTTGTGGACTGGAACGTTGTGGGCACCCGTTTTCTGGATATGTCGATTCCCCAGGGAGCGACTGTGAGTGAGGCGTATCTGGAACTCACGTCTTCCGGCAACGACAGTGGCACCACCAATATCCAAATCAGCGCCGAAGCATCGACCGATGTGCAAACCTACACGGCGACTACGGGATCGGTCACAGGGCGTTCTTATTTTTCACCCGCCGTGACGTGGTCGATCACCAATAGCTGGTCCACGAATGGGGTTTACCGGTCGCCTGATCTGAGCTCCATGATCACTCAGGTGGTAGGACAGTCTGGCTGGGAGCCGGGTGACGCCATTGGTCTGCAGTTGAATACCACAACGTCAACAGATCGAAGAGCGAGAACCTGGGACAACAGCCCGGCACAGGCGCCGCGCCTGGTCGTGACGTTCAATGACGATGGCACCGGACTGACCTCACGCAAGGTCCGCGAGGTGATGTCGGATCTGGTGAGCCAGCTCAATCACAACGGCTGGACGCCGATCCAGGACACGCTTTATGAAGCAGCCCGCTACTACACCGGCATGACCGCCTATTGGGGCCGTACGCGAGGCAGTTCGAGTATTGATGGCGGACCCTTCAGCTACGCCCGGATTTCGGCGGCGGAATCTATGGTGTCCGGTACCTATTCCATCAATCGACCGGCGGGCTGCTCTGAAGACAACCTGAATGACTCGGATTGTCGCAACGAGAGTATATCGGGCATTGGCTCAGGGCCCCTCTATGAGAGTCCCATCGACGACTTCTGTCAGGAGCAGAGTCACATCATTCTGCTTACCGATGGTGCAGCGAACCGTCCCCACTCGGCGACCGAGATAGCAGACTTTATCGGTGAAAGCTGTGCCAACGAGCCTACGATCAATGCGGATGGCTCGACCACCAATCTGAGCAGCGGCGAACAATGTGTCAAGGACCTCGTGAAGTACATGAACATGTGCTGCGGCGCGACCGACCGCGCGACATGCGCCCTGATCACCGACCTCAAGCAGCGCGGCATGCTCGACGACACGCTCATCATCTGGGGCGG
>JAUIMF010000060.1 GCA_030433415.1 Gammaproteobacteria bacterium
GCAGGAAGTACTGGACGGACTGCTCATCGCCTTTGGCGTGGGTACGCTGCCAGGCATGGTGATCGGGCTGCTGTTCGCGCTACGCATCAACCTGACCCGTGCGCGCGTTGCCGATTTACAGCGCCGGCTGGCGGCACGGGCCGAGGGACTCGACTTGTGAGCGTCCATGCAGTTGCGCACAATGCGCGACCCGATGCCGATCACCACCGGCATCACATCGAAAACCATGCCAGACCCGTCGAGTAAAACCATGAGCCGCAGTATCTACGACACCCGCATCCGCCAGGCCCAGCCCCTGATCACTCCCTGGGTGCTGGCCAGCGAACTGCCCCTAAGCGAAGACCAGACACAGCTTGTGAGCAACGCGCGGGACGACATTGCCGCCGTGCTTGGGGGCCGTGATCCGCGCCTGCTCGTTATCGTCGGCCCCTGCTCCGTGCATGACCCGGCGGCGCTGCTGGAATTTGCCCGGGGCCTGAAGGCGCATACCGATACGCTCGGCGACGCGCTGCTACCCGTGCTGCGGGTGTACTTTGAAAAGCCCCGCACTGTGGTCGGCTGGAAAGGCCTGATCAACGATCCTGATCTGGACGGCAGCTTTCATATCAACAAAGGCCTGCGCCTGGCCCGGGATGTACTGCGTCAGGTGGCGGACCTGGGACTGCCCGCCGCCTCGGAGTTCCTGGACACGACCTTTGGCCAGTACTACGCCGACCTGGTGAGCTTTGCCGCGATTGGAGCACGCACGGTCGAGAGCCAGATTCATCGGGAGCTGGCTTCGGGGCTGTCGATGCCCGTGGGCTTCAAAAACGCGACGAACGGTGCCATCAACGTGGCCATCGACGCGATTCGCAGCGCCAACCACAGCCACTGGTTCCCCTCTCTCACCCGCGAGGGAACGCCCGCGATCCTGCAGTCCTCGGGCAATCCAGACAGCTACCTGATTCTGCGCGGTGGCGGTGCGGGCGGTCCCAATTACCACGCCGAGGCGATCCGCGAGGCCGCCAGCGCCATGGCCGCGGCCGACCTCGAACCGGGTATTGTGGTGGACTGCAGCCACGGCAATAGCGAAAAGGACCCCTCACGGCAGGCCGTGGTGGCAGCGGACCTGTGCGACCAGATTGAGCAGGGCCAGCCCGCGCTGCGCGGCGTTATGCTCGAAAGCCATCTGGTGGGCGGCAACCAGCCCATCGGCCCGCGCGATGCATTGACCTATGGGCAGAGCATCACCGATGCCTGCCTGTCCCTGGACGACACCCTGCCGGTGCTCGACAACCTCGCGGCGGCAGTACGCAAATACCGCTGCTAAAAAAACGCACGGGGGATTGCTCCCCGGTGCGTTCCATCCGTGACCAGCGCCGCCGCAGCGCCTGATCGGTCTGTCTTACCAGCTGTATCCCAGGCGCAGGCGATAGGTTTCGTCGAGTTCTTCCGTGCCCTCGACCGCACCCGTATTCAGGTCCCAGGACACTTCGGCGGCGCCCTCGATACCCTTGAGCAGCGGGAAGGCGATGCCGATCGTAGTTTTCAGCACGATGTTCTCGGCCTCATCGAGGTTCCAGATGCCCGTATGGTCCAGATACAGACGGGAGTCACCGCCCAGATAGTTGCTGCGCATGTGCACGTCCCAGGTACTACCGATGTACTCCCGGTCCTCGGCACTGACAAAGTCTTCAGAGATGTAGGCCAGACCGGTCTCGGCTTCGAGTTCGAAAATGGGATCGGTGTAGAACTTGCGGCCAATGTAGGGACCGATAGTGGTCCGCAGATCCAGGTCGGCAAACAGGTCCTGCTCCGCTGACGCACCACCACCCCAGTACCAGTCGCCGGTCTGAATCCGGTCGTAGCGGGCGCGCACGGTCCAGTTCTCGGCGTTCTTGGTGCCCTGGGCCTCGTCTACTTCGCCGAAGGCCTCCAGGCGGTAGCGATCCTTCAGGCTTTCCCAGCGCCCTTCTACCCGGTAATCCAGTTCATCCAGCTCGGTGTTACCTTTCTGGCTGTTGAAGGCGATGCTGGCCAGACCACCGAAGTTGTAGCCGTTGCCCAGCTCCCAGGGCTCAGGATTGATGCGGGTGAGCTGTGCCAGGGCATAGTTTTCAGCGGCCTCGGCCTCGAGTTCCAACTGTTCGCCGTCGACCTTGAGCCCCGTCGCCTCGAGTACAGCGCCGTCATCCATCTGCAATACCAGATCCGAGGCGACGTTCATGCCGACAATCTCTTCCTGGGCAATCTCGAGCGTGCCCGCGAAGCTGGTTTCGATCGTGACCTTGCCTGCATCGGCGTCTTTAAAGGTCCCGAGCACCACCGAGCCGTCACGCAGTTCTATGCGGTCCACGGCCTGAGCCGGGGCGATCACAGCCGCAGCGGCGATCACCAGTAATGCCATCAGGCGACGTATAACGTGCAGAAACATGCTGCTTCCTCCACCAGGGTATTCATGAGGGCGCGGATTGTAGCAGCCACGCGGGGATAAAACGGCGGGGAACTTAGTGCAAAACTTCCACAACATCGCCCACGTTCAACGCGCTGCCACGAACAACGATGGCGTTCATGCCGAAGTAAATCACCCCATCACGGCGTCGGTAAGCCGCCAGAGCGCGATTGATATCGGGGTCGCGCGTCGCCGTGGCCTGATCGATGGATGGCATCACGCAGCGCGAACAGGGTTTCACGATCTCCAGCTCCGCATCGCCCACGCGCAGGCGCCGCCAGCCATCCTCGGCATGGGGCGCGGCACCGCCGATAACCAGATTGGGACGGAAGCGGTCCATGGGAACGGGCCGCGCGAGACGTTCGTTGAGCTGGTCCAGCGAAGACTGTCCAACGATGAGCAGGGGAAAGCCGTCGGCGTAGGCCACGAGTTTACCCGTCGCATAGTCTGCGTCGACGCCGCGCAGCGCCGTGTCAGGACAGTAGACCAGGCGCACCGATTGGCCCAGGCGCGCACTCAGCCAGGTGTTGGCCGCTGCATCAGCTACCGGCGACACCACCGTATCGTTCCAGACTTTAGCAATGACGCACTCGCCACGCCCATCGGGCTGAGCCGTCTCGAATGTTTCGCCCTGCCAGCTCAGTTGCACACCGGTCTCCGTCGGCTCCACGCCGAGCAGGGCCATGGGTGCCAGGTCACGCTGACTGACGAAACGGCCAGCGTCATCCACCAGCATCCAGCGTCGATCTCCGGCCAGACCAAACTGATCCAAGGTGGCCGTCGCCAGCGCCCGGCCCCGAGCCGACTTCATCGGGTATTGGTACAACGCAGTGAGGTTCAAATCACTCATGGCGCAGCTTCCGCAGCCATTGCCGCCAGTTGCGGCCGCAGTGCAGCGATTCGGTGCAGAAACTCAGCTGTGCCCGAATCGACGCCCGGCTGGGTCAGGCCCAGACGCACGACCACCAGTTCCCACTCGGGAATCACCACCACGTACTGGCCAGAATTGCCGCTGGCGTAGAACAGGTTATGGGGCAGACCATCGAAGGCCACGCCTTTGGTGTTCAGCCAGAAACCCCGCCCATAGCGACCGCGCGGGTCAGAATCCCGCGCCCGCACTGAGGCCCGCAGCCACTCCTGCGACAGCAGCGGCGAGCGCCCGTGCCACGCATCGAGCCAGAGCTGCCCCACGCGCAACCAGTCCCGGGCCGTAAGGTAGGCATAGCTCGAGCCCACCTGCACGCCGCTGGCATCGGCCTCTGCCACCAGGGCGGTCAGGCCCAGGGGCCTGGTAAATTCGTCGCGAATCCAGTCGCTGTAGGGCCGATCCAATGACTGCTGCCACAGGTAGCTGGCCAACACCGTGTCGCCGCTGGAGTAGGCAAATCGCTGTCCGGGAGCCACCGCCATTCCCACCTCGACGGGTACGGTCCACATGGCCCGGGCGTCATAGAGCATGCGTGTGACATCACTGGCCGGCCCGTACTTCTCTTCAAACTCCAGCCCCGACTCCATCTGCAGCAGGTGCAGCAGTGTCAGGCGCGGGTCCAGGCCGCCCCGGGATGTTGGGCTGGTCTCAGGCAATCCGGGGGCAAGAGACACTGCGGGGCGCGTCGGATCCAGCGCACCGCGCTGTGCCTGCATGCCGACCCAGGTCGCCATCAGGCTCTTGTTCATGGACCAGCCCTGCATGGGCGTGGCGGGTGTCACCGGCTCACGGTACTGCTCCCAACGCTGGCCACCATGCGCGACAATCAATGCGAGGGTGTTACGCCCACCGCCTGCCGGTTCGGCAAACGCGTTTTCAAAGGCATCGGTGAGTATCGTCGGCAGTTCGTCGGCCTCCGGCGTGTCCGCAAGCGGTACCAGATCGCTGTCACCCAACGTGGTTCCATGGAGCGCGCATCCCTCGGCGCCGCGGTACACCGCCTGGGCGGACACGCCAAGAAACGACGCGCGAGCAAGGCCGCGCGAGTGATCCGCCTCGACCCTGAGTGCGCCGCGAGCCGGCCCCAGCAGGGCCATACGGGGACCAATATCATTGTCGAGCACAAAGGACTCGGGCAGTCCGGCGACAAAAACGCCTGAGCAGAGCTGCTTGGCGCTGTAGCCCACGGCCACGCGAAAGGCCCCGCGGCCATAGAGCACAACCGCGGCGAGCACCGCGACAAAGAACAACACAAGTACCAGGCGCAGATATTTCATGAAACTCTCTGTGGCAGCCATTGTCCGAGACAAATCCCAAGCGGCGGACCCTGCCTGCTAGAATGCCCGGCCTCAGGAGGAACAGCAATGAGTGATCTGGATTTCGATCTGTTTGTAATCGGTGCCGGTTCCGGCGGCGTACGGGCTGCGCGCATGGCGGCGGGTTTTGGTGCCCGCGTGGCCATCGCCGAAGACCGCTACATGGGTGGCACCTGTGTCAACGTTGGCTGCGTGCCCAAAAAGCTCTACGTGTATGCGTCGGAGTTTGGCAAGGGCTTTGACGACGCGAAGGAATTTGGCTGGTCCAGCGGCGACAAACGCTTTGACTGGACCACGCTACGTGACAACAAGAAAACCGAGATTTCACGCCTCAATGCCATCTACCGCAACCTGCTCGACGGCGTGGACGCCACGCTCATTGATGGCCGGGCCCGCATTGTCGATCCCAACACCGTGGCGGTCGGTGACAAACACTACACGGCCCGCAAGATTCTCATCGCCACGGGTGGCTGGCCCTATAAGCCAGATTTTGCCGGCAACGAGTTGGCGGTCACGTCCAACGAAGTCTTCGACCTGGACAGCTTTCCCGAGCGCCTGCTGATCATCGGCGGCGGCTATATTGCGGTGGAGTTCGCCGGCATCTTCAACGGCCTGGGCTCTCAAGTGACCCAGCTCTACCGCGGGCCACTCTTCCTGCGGGGTTTTGACAGTGATATCCGCGCCCACGCGGCCCAGGAAATCCGCAAGACGGGTGTGGACCTGCGCTTTGAAACCAACATCACCGCGCTGGAGCGCATCGCTGGCGGCCTGCGCGCCACACTGACCGATGGCAGCAGCATCGAGGTCGATGCGGTGCTCTGCGCCGCTGGGCGGCGTCCCCATCTGGATGGCCTGGGCCTGGAGAACACCGCAGTACAGCTCACCAGCCACGGCACCATTGATGTCAACGAGCAGTTTCAGACCGCCGAGCCCAGCATCTATGCCCTGGGCGATGTGATCGGGGGCATGGAGCTGACGCCCGTGGCCCTGGCCGAGGGCATGTCCTTTGCGCGTCGCGAGTTTGGCAACCTCGATCAGGATGTGGATTACGAGTTCATTCCCACCGCCGTATTCAGCCAGCCCAATATCGGTACCGTGGGTTTCACCGAGGGCGAGGCGCAGATGGAGTTCGGCGACATCACGCTGTACAAGTCCACGTTCCGCCCGATGAAGCACACTATCAGCGGTCGCGATGAAAAAACCTTCATGAAGCTGATCGTCGACGACGCAACGGACCGCGTAGTGGGCGTGCACATGATGGGACCGGACGCCGGTGAGATCGTGCAGGGCATTGCGATTGCCATGAAGGCCGGCGCCACCAAGGCCACCTTCGACAGCACGATTGGCATCCACCCCACGGCGGCGGAAGAGTTTGTCACCATGCGCGAGCCCTGGGGCGACGACTGACACCCAACAACACCGGTGGACGCTGAACTCTGGCAACTCGCGCTGCTCACGGGCGTGGGTTGCGTCGCGGGGATTCTCAATGTGATGGCCGGTGGCGGCTCGCTGCTGACCGTGCCCATCATGCTGTTTCTGGGTGTCTCGGGGCCCGAGGCCAATGGGACCAACCGCCTGTCGATCCTCGCGCAGAACGTGGTCGCCATCCGCACCTTCTTTCGCCGCGGCTTTGCGGACTTTCGCCTGAGCCTGAGCCTGGCCGCCGCGTCGATTCCCGGTGGCGTGCTCGGTGCCCTGGTCGGCGTGCGCCTGGACGGCGTCTGGTTTGAGCGCGTACTGGCAGCGGTGATGATCACCGTGCTGGTATTGATGCAACTGCCCAGCGGCATAAAGCTCCAGGATGGCGCGGCCCCATCCACAAGCCGCGGCCGTCTGGTCGCCGGGCACGTGTTGATGTTTGGCGCCGGCTGCTGGGGCGGCTTCATTCAGGTGGGCGTAGGCTTCATCATCATGCCGATCCTGCATCGCGTTATGGGCCTGGACCTGGTGCGCACGAACATGCACAAGGTGTTCATTGCCCTGAGCTATAACCTGGTGGCGATCTTCATCTTCGCCTCGGCGGTGTCGATTCACTGGCAGTTCGGCATCGCCCTGGCCCTGGGCAACGCACTGGGCGGCTATTTTGGTGCGCGCTTTTCGGTGCAGGGTGGCGAGCGCTGGATTCGACGCGTGTTCACCCTTGTCCTGCTCGTGTTTGTTGCTAAACTCCTGCTCCCGCAGATGGGCTGATATCGGTATCAACGTTCACAGACAGTTAGGCGCACCATGATCAACGTCGATTCGCTGACTCGTCTTTACGGCAACATTCCCGCGGTACGCGACGTGTCCTTCGCCATCAACGAAGGCCAGATCGTCGGCCTGCTGGGCCACAATGGCGCTGGCAAAACCACCGTCATGAAAATGCTCAGCGGCTATCTTGAGCCGAGCTCGGGCAGCGTTCGCATTGCCGGCCACGACCTGGCCACCCAGGCCCGCCAGATTCAGCAAACCCTGGGCTACCTGCCCGAGAGCCTGCCGGTCTATCCGGAGATGAGCATCGGTGACTATCTGGACTACGCCGCCCGGCTGAAGGGACTGCGCGGCGAAGCGCTGCACCGAAGCATTCGCCACGCCGTGGAGGCCACGGAGCTCGGCGCCCGTTTTCTGGACCCCATCGGCGAGTT
The DNA here is from genome assembly GCA_030433415.1 of Gammaproteobacteria bacterium. Classification (GTDB taxonomy): domain Bacteria; phylum Pseudomonadota; class Gammaproteobacteria; order Pseudomonadales; family Halieaceae; genus Congregibacter. Next base: position 7,300 of record JAUIMF010000060.1, read on the forward strand.
ATCCCGCGGCTTCCGCCAGCGGGTGGGCGTCGCCCAGGCGATCCTGGGTAACCCGCAGGTGCTGATCCTCGATGAGCCCGGCAACGGCCTGGATCCCCAGCAGAACGAGCACATGCGCCAACTGATTCGCGAACTCGCCTCGAGCGCCACCGTGATCCTTTCAACGCACATCATGCAGGAGGTCGAGGCGCTGTGTGATCGCGTGCTCGTGCTCTCGGGCGGCCAACTGGTGCTCGACAGCCCCCTGGCCAAACTGCGCGAAAGTCGTCACCTGTTGCTGACCTGCAGTGCCGACATCGATGGTACGGCAGCGCTGGTTGCCCGCCTGCCGCAGATCGTCAGTTGCGATGCGCTGCCGTCACCCGAGGGACAGACCTGCCTGCGCCTCGGTCTGCATCCCGGCACAGCAATGGATACTGCCGCCGGCAACATAAGCCGTGCCGTCATCGACAGCGGGGCGCGACTGTACGAACTGAGGCCGGAACAGCGGAATCTCGAAGCGATATTTCGTGAGGCGGTACAGTCCGCAGGAGGCACTCATGCAGCCTGATCGCGCCCTCGGCCGTGTCGCGCGCAAGGAACTGCAGCTGTTCTTCGCCTCGCCCGTAGCCTGGCTTTTTCTAGCCGGCTTTCTTGCGATCAGCCTGTTCATCTTTTTCTGGGCCGAGGCGTTCTTCGCCCGCAACATTGCCGACGTGCGACCCCTGTTCGAATGGATGCCCCTGCTGCTGATCTTTCTGAGTGCGGCGCTGACCATGCGCAGCTGGAGCGAAGAGCGACGCAGCGGCACCCTCGAGCACGTGCTCACGCTGCCGGTTCCCCTGTGGCAGTTTGTCGCCGGCAAGTTTCTGGCCTGCGCCGTGGTGCTCGCGCTGGCGCTGGCCGCTACCGTGCCGCTACCGATAACCGTCGGCCTCGTCGCCAACCTCGACCCCGGCCCCGTGCTGGCCGGGTACCTCGCCGCCTTCCTGCTTGGCTGCGCCTATCTGGCCGTGGGCCTGTTCGTGTCATCGCGCACCGACAACGCCATCGTCAGCCTTATGGGCAGCGTCGCTGTCTGCGGACTGCTCTACCTTGCCGGTAGTGACCTGTTGCTGGGTTTCTTCGGCGGCACCACCGCTGACGTGCTGCGTCTGCTGGGCTCCGGTACGCGCTTCGAGAGCATCACGCGCGGCGTGATCGACCTGCGCGATCTGTACTACTACGGCGCCGTCACCATTGGCTTTCTGGCACTGAATGTCTATGGCCTGGAGCGCGGTCGCTGGTCCCGTCGTCCCCATGCCCGACATCGGCGCTGGCACCTGGCCGTAACGCTGGTGCTTGCCAATCTGCTGCTCGGCGGCATCTGGCTGCACCAGCTGCCCCTGCGAGTGGATGTGACCGAGGGACGGCTCTATTCCCTGTCTGAGGCCAGCGAAGGGGTGCTTGAGCAGATCGAGGAACCCCTGTTGATACGCGGTTATTTCAGCGAGCGCTCCCATCCGCTGCTGGCACCACTGGTTCCCCAGCTGCGGGATCTTTTGCGCGAATATGCCCAGAGTGCCGATGGCCGCGTGCGTGTTGAGTTCGTCGACCCCGCCGAGGATGCCGCCGCCGAGCAGGAAGCCAACAGCAGCTACGGTATTCAGGCCACGCCCTTCCAGGTGGCGGATCGCTACCAATCGGCGCTGGTGAACGCCTACTTCAACGTACTGATCAAATACGGCGACGAGTACGAGACCCTGGGCTTCAGCGATTTCATTGAAGTAAAAACCGCCCTGAGCGGTGAACCCGAGGTCGTGCTGCGCAACCCCGAATTTGATGTGACCCGGGCGATTCGCGATGTGCTTTATCGCTATCGCAGCGGTGGTGAGCTGTTCGAGCAGATAGCACGCCCAGTCACGCTGCGCGCTTATATCTCTGACGATGCCCTGCTGCCCGACCTACTCATCGATTACCGCGACGCCATCGCCAACGATATCCAAGCCATGGTGCAGCGCAGTGGCGGCAAGCTCGACGTCGATATCATTGCCCCCGAAGCCGGTGATGGTGCCGTGGCACAGCGCATACTCGATGACTGGGGTTTTCAGCCCATGATCGCAGCGCTGGGAGACGAGCAGGAGTTCTTCTTCTACCTGACCCTCGAAGATGACCACCAGGTGATCCAGATACCGACGGGCGCATTCAACAGCGAGGAATTCGCCCCCAATCTCGAGGCCGGTCTGCGCCGCTTTGCCCGCGGCTTTACCCGCACCGTTGCCCTGGCGCTGCCCCAGGCACCCGCGGCCATGCCCGGCATGCCTCCGCCGGGGCACAGCTTTGCGACGCTGCAACAGAGCATCAGCCAGGATCACACGATCCTCATGGAAGACCTGGCAGATGGCATGGTCGACGGCAGTGCTGACCTGCTGATGGTCGTCGCCCCGGAGTCTCTGGATGACGCCCAACGCTTCGCCCTGGACCAGTACCTGATGCGCGGCGGCAGTGTGATTCTGGTGACCTCGCCACGTTCGCTGGAAACCCGCGGCAATGCGCTGCGCCTGCGCGAGGTCGACAGCGGCCTTGGGGACTGGCTGGCCGGCCACGGCGTAAGCATTGAAGACACGGTGTTACTGGACGAGCGCCACGCCGCCTTTCCCCTGCCGGTGCTACGCCGCGTGGGCGACTACGAATTCCGGGATATGCAGTTCGTTGACTATCCCTACCTGCTGGATCTACGTGACGATGGCCTTGCCGAGCACCCGATCACGGCGAGCCTGCCGCAGCTGACCATGGGCTGGGCGTCGCCGCTGCGTGTAGAAGCACGCGACGGGCTGGTTACAACAACACTGCTGAGCACGTCGCCCAGGGCATGGACATCGGACGCGACCGACGTCATGCCTCAGCTCGACGGCAGTGCCTATGGCCTGGGTAGTGCGAGCGATGAGCGAAGCGAAAGCCCCGTAGCCGTCCTTCTGGAGGGCGTGTTCCACAGTGCATTTACCGCCGCACCGGAACTCGCCCCCCGTGACGACGCCAGCAACGAAGCCCTGGCCACAGGTTTTATCAGCCAGTCCCCCACCTCCGCGCGTCTGCTCGTGGTCTCCGCCAATGATTTTGTGAGCGACCAGATACTCAGTGGCGTCATTGCCGCTGCCGGGACCCAGTATTTCGGCTCCCTGGAGTTTCTGATGAATGCCATCGACTGGGCTTTGGAAGACAGCAGTCTGACGGGCATTCGCTCACGGGCCCACTTCAATCGCACGCTGCCGCCGCTGCACCGCGACGAACAGGCGCGCATCGAGTACCTGAACTACGGCGTGGCGGCGTTGCTGCTGGTGCTGCTGTATGGAATCTGGCGGGGCCTCAGCGCACGACGCCGGGCACGGCTGGCGGAGCTGATCTCATGATTCGCGCGCTGACACTACTGTTGATACTGCAAGCCGGGTTGATCGCGCTGCTGTACTGGCCCGACAAAGCACCCGTGGTGCCCGACTCGCTGCTGCCCGCCGAGCTGGTCGTCTCAGCGATACAGATTGCCGACGGCGACAGCGAAGTGGAGTTGCGCCGGGAAGCATCCCGCTGGACCGTCGGAGGCCTGCCCGCCGATGCCGACCGGGTGCAGCGCGTACTCGCCACGCTGCAACGGGAACCGGGATTTGCCATCGCCCGTAGTGCCTCCGCAGCAGCGCGATTTGGTGTTGCCGAAGACGACTATGAACGGCGCATCGGTATAGACAGTCCGCGGGGTTCAATACGTCTGTTTCTTGGTACGGCACCGTCCTTTGGCAAAATCCACGTCCGCCGCGATGGTGACGATGGGATCCATGTGCTGGAACTCAACAGCGTCGATGTTCCGGCGACCGTGTCGGGGTGGTTGGACCGGTCCCTACTGGCAGAGAAGTCACCTACATCGATCGAGCTTTACGGTACGCGCTTCGATCTGACCACCGATGGCTGGCAAAGCGCTGCAGGCGTGATCGAGGGAGCGGCTATCGACGGTCTGCTGCAAGCTCTCGCTACGCTGCAGGTCAGTGCCGTTGCCGATCCTGCCGTGATAGCTAGTGTCGTAAACGATGGCACCATCACCGGCGACAACATCACCGAGTCCCTGCGCCTGTTGGTGAATGGCGATGAACTGGCCCTGCTCCACGACCCCGACGCGGATCGCTATTACCTGCGCAGCAGTCGTTACGAGCCAGTCTTCGATCTCAGTGCCCTTGACGCCCAGCGCCTGCTCGATGGCGCCAGGACCCTGGGCGAGAGCGCTACTCCGGCAACGTAGTCGCCAGCGCCGCGCCCGCCAGACCCATCAGCGCCAGCACTCCCAACACCCCATCGTTACCAATGATCGGTGCCAGGGCGCCCACGGAACCGATGAACAGCAGCAGCACGCCAATCACCGTGTTGCTGATCGCCACGTAATCCGTGCGCTGGTTTCCCGACGCGAGATTGACTACATAGGTTTTGCGTCCGACGCGAACACCGTTGTGGGCCACCGACAGCACAAAATACGCCACGGGTAAAAACCAGACACTCTGCGTTAGCTCACCAAACCAGCGATGAACAACCAGGGTCAGGCCACCCACCACCGACGTAATCAGCGCGGAGTACAGCATGACGCGGCGACTAGACACATCGGCAAAGCGGCCCCAGAACGGTCCGCTCAGCAGCGACGCCAGGCCCGCCGCCACAATAAAGACGCCGAGTATCGCGGCGCCGGTGCCCAGGCTCTGTTGCGCCAGGGCAATGTAGAAGGGCGCACTGAGCGCCGAGCAGGTCATGAGCGCCCGGGTGATAACAAATCGCCGAAAGGGAGCGTCGCTGACCAGCAGACTGAATGTGCCCAGTGCATCGCGAATTCCCCGCCCTCCGTCGGTCTCGCCCGGATGCTCCTTGATGCGGGTGTAGACTACTGCGGCCAATAGCCACAACACCGCCGCCAGTAACAGCAGCATGCCCAGCAGCACCGTGCCGGGCGAGCCCGTCACCGGCAGTAACAACGTCAGGCCAATGCCCACACTCAGCAATCCCGCGGCGCTCGCAGACCAACCCGACAGGCGGCCCCGGCGCTCCTTCGGTATGGTTTTTCCCATGACGTCCTTGGCCGCGACGGAACAAAACCCCCGGCACAGGCTGAACAACACGACCAGGCCGAGAATCGCCCACCCGGCGCTATTACCCGTCAGCGTGAACGCGACCAACGCCAATCCCGCCACGCAGGCCGCCTGACCGACGCTGCCCGCCACCCACACCCACTTGCGCACGGGAAGGCGCCGAATCGCGCCACCAACAAAAATCTGCGGAATCATGGAGCCGGACTCCCGCACCGGAACGATCAGGCCCAGGATCAGGGCCGGTGCACCCACCAGTGCCGTCAGCCAGGCCAGCGTGGTTTTGGGGCTCGCCAGGGCGTCCCCCAGTTGCGTAAATCCATTGCTGAGCAGAATGAACACGAAGCTGCGCGGCTCTTCGCGGCAGGCCTCGTCGGGAATGTCCCTGCACAGACGGGCACCCTGATCGTTCGTCAGGGCTTCATAGACAGTCTCAGTTGCGCTCATGAAGCCATGCTAACCGAGTGCAAACCTGCGACAAAGCATCCCGACGAGTTCGGAGTACACAGGGTATACATCGCCAGCAAGCCCGGTGGTTTGCTACCATTGGCTCAGCCTCACTCGGAAATTACGACCATGCGACGCCTAGCCCCGGCCCTGCTCACCGCCTGCTTCTCTGCCCTTCTCGTCGCCTGTTCCGGTACCGAGACCATTCCTGCTGACACCACCGAGTTCGTTGCCACGGGCTACAAGAGCTACGCCTGGCGCAGCGAACCGCTCAAGTCCACGGCCTACAGCAAAGACAAGATCTATCAGGCTGACCCGGCCATTCGTGAAGCGGTCGATACGCGCATGGCGGAACTGGGTTATCGCCGCGTGCCTCGCGACAGCGCCCAATTCCTCGTGGAATACCTCGCAGCGGCGGGCGTGAATGCAGGCATCATGGAATCGACGGCCTCCAACGTGACCGCCTACCCCAGCGCCACCATCAACCGGCTGCCCGACGGAGCCAGCGTCGACAATGCCTATGCCCTGGGCGGCGCCAAAGAAACCAAGAACGTCGTACTCGTTTTTGTGGAGCGCAGCTCCCTGGAGCTACTGTGGCGGGTGCAGATCAGCGCCATCATGCAGGACGCCAACCGCGTGGACCCCGATGCAGTGAAGCGGGCCATCCGCAAGGGGCTGGCGACGCTGCCCGAAGCTCCCTGACAGCCCCCGCTGCCTGCATCGACAGCAGGAACCGAACCCGTATCACTCGGGTTTCGAAGTCATCTCGGGGTGAAAGATCAGGGAATCCCCAACCCGCTCCTTGTCACCCAGTGCGGCGATGGCTGGCAAAGACGCCAGCACAATATCCAGACTCACGGGATTGATGCGCCGGTACAGCGGCGGCATCTCGGCAAAATCCCACGGCGCCACACCCTCAGCGGGATTTGAGATCACGAGCAGGCAGGCGTAGTTCATGCCCAACATGCGCGCATAGGCGATTTCGGTGCCGACATTCATCGTCACCACGTCGCCACCCCACTGATCGAACATGCGGATCTCGGCCGCGCTCTCAAAGCGCCCACCCCGGGCCTGCACGATCACGCCAGCCTTGTGAATGCTCATGTCATCCAGGTCCCGGTCACCCCGCAGGCGCTTGCGCGTTTCACGCAGCAGTATCTCGCGCAGATCGGTATCCATCGCAGGATAGACCCGGGGCAGCGGAATGTTGTCGGGGTCGCGATAAATATCGCGGGGAAAACTCAGGGGACGATCGACATTCAGATCAATGAAGTCGTGCGGAATCACGTAATCATAGGGCTGCATCGCCGGGTTGATACCTCCGGCGGTGGCCCCGCCGATCACCTCTCTCACACCCAGGTCATACAGCGCAACCCAGGTCGCCTGTAGTGCGCTGCTGCCGTGCATGTGCACGTAGTAGAACGGCACGCCATTGGCCTCGCCAGGATAGATCGGCGCCGACTCACCCAGGCTGGTCTGCCGCGTAAACGGCTCGCCCAGCAGATCGTCGCGCAGTAGCAGGGCATCGTTGATGAAGGTGCCGCCGAAGATCGCGATGGTGGCATGGTTATCGGCGCGCGTCGGCAAAGCCAGCAGCGAGGTGAGAAGACAGGTGATGGTCAAGGCCTGCACCACCGCGGTGCGAACAGACAGGTAACGGATCATGGATGGACTCCCAATGAGAGGATTTGCACGGCTCCCGAAGCGCGTGACGATATCGAAGCAACTTTGATGCCCGACTCGAGCCCTGCTGCGCTCAGACGCTGCAGCCAGCCGTGCTCGTCCGGGAGGACCTGCTGACGCAGCACCATCACCACGTTGCCCTGATCTGCAAAATTGATCAGTGCAATGCCGCCGAACACATCGCGCGCCGCCTCGAGAAGCTGCACCATGGCCGCCTGAGAGTCGGGCAAGGTATTGATGGCGATGGCACCGCCCACATTCAGCCGGTTGCTCAGCGCCACCATGGTCTGCACCTTGGCCAGCCGCGATGGTGCCTCGCGCCCCCGAAACAGGTCCACGAGTACCAGGTCGTAAGTCCCACGGTCACGCTGCACAAAACCCAGCGCGTCGTCGCGGACCAGGTTCGCATGAGGCGGCAGACCAAAATGCTGGCGGGCAATCTGCTGCACCTGCGCGTCGTTATCGACGCTGGTGAGGCGGGCAGTCGGCCAGTGCGCAGCGACGTAGCGCAGAAAGGCGCCACCGCCCGTACCCAGTTCCAGCAAGGATTCAAGTTTGTCGGGCAGTGCCGCCGCCAGCAGCATGGCGTGCTGGTGCGGCAGGACCAGCTCAGCGGGTGCTTCGATGCGCATGACGGACTGCACCGCATCGCGGGGGTGGCACAGCCAACGATAATCTCCGCTCTGAAACAGCAGATACGGCGAAGGCACCAGCGGTAGCGCGTTGTCGGGCGTGCTCAGGGCCAGCAGCTGCGACAGTAAACCGGCATCAGGCGCGGTCATGCACCACCCGTCGGGATGTGCCTAGTCGGACGAGGCCCCGTAGACCTCGGGATTGACGCAGCAGGGCATGCGGTCGCCGGCGAGGGCCGCGAGGATATTGCCGGCGGCCATATCCGCCATCTTCGCCCGGGTTGCCTCGGTCGCGCTGCCGATGTGCGGTGTTGTGATGACATTGGGCAGACTCAGCAGGGGGTGATCCTCTGCCACTGGTTCACGGGCGAACACATCCAGCCCCGCCGCCGCGAGACCACCATGGCTCAGGGCCTCGGCAAGCGCGCGCTCATCCACGATGCCTCCGCGAGCGGTATTCACCAGCACCGCATCCTCTTTCATCAGGCCAATGCGTCGCTCGTCGATAAGGTTACGGGTCTCGTCACCGAGCGCGACGTTGATGCTGACAAAATCACTCTCGGCCAGCAGGTCATCCAACTCGCGGTTGGCCACGCCGTCGACCTGCAACGGCGAGCGATTCCAGCCAATGACCCGCATGCCAAAGGCCGCCGCGCGTCGCGCCACCGCCTGACCCACTTCGCCCAGGCCAACAATGCCCAGCGTCGCGCCCGACACATCCTTGCCGGTAAAGAACTCCGGCGACCAGGCATTCTCGACGCGCCAGTGGCCGCCGCGCACAAAACGATCCGCCTCCACCAGACGCCGCGCCGCGGCCAGCAGCAGGGCAAAGGTCGCATCGGCCGTGGTGTCGACCAGCACCCCCGGCGTATTTCCCACGGGAATCCCCCGGGCCGTCGCCGCACTGACATCGATGTGGTCAACACCCACCGACATGGACGAGATAAACCGCAACTGCGGATTCGCATCCAGCAACGCCGCATCCACCCGATCCGTCAGCAGGCACAGCAGCCCGTCGCAGTCCTCCAGCTCCTCGGCCAGACCATCGGCGGGCAACAGACCCGGTCCCATCCACACGTTCATGTCGCAATGGTCGGGAAGTTCATGAATCCGGTTGCCCGGTAACTGATGCGTTACAAGTACTTTAGCCATCCACAGACTTTATCCCAGCTGTGTTGCAACGCAAAGACGATCATCGCTCAAAACTGCACACATCCTCTTTCTTTAGTCTATAGCGTTGATCTGCCGCAGGGCCAGGGTGGGGAGGCGCCTGCGGGACCGCCAAACAGCGCCATCCATGGCAGGCTCGACAGCGTCCATCCATGGACGCTGACGTCCCGCAGGCGCCTCCCCACCCCGGCCCTGCTCCTCATCACGTTGACTTCAGGCGTGGTGGTGGCGGTTGGCCCTACCCTTCATCGCGTTGACCTCCGCGTGGTGATGGCACCTGGCCCTGCCCTTCATCGCGTTGACCTCAGCGTAGTGGTGGCACCTGGCCCTGCCCCTCATCACCTCGACTCAATGCGTGGTGCTCGCGCATTCCCCCTTTGATGTGGGTGTGGGTGTTGTCATCGTGAGGAGACGAACTGAAAAGCGCCATTCGTTGGCACGTGGTGCGCGAGGGATAGCCCTGCTACCGGAAACCGACTCGAGTAGTTATCCGCTAGAGAGTGAGACCACCATCAACGACGATGCACTCACCGTTGGTGTAACTGCTGGCATCAGAGACGAGGTAGAGCACCGTGCCTGCCATCTCCTGGGGCTCGGCGTGACGCCCCATGGGAATCTTCTCCATAGCGGCCTTGTAGATCTCGTCGTGTTCAAACAACGCGCCGGCGAACTTGGTCTTGGTCAGGCCCGGCAGAAGCGCGTTGACGCGGATACCCAGGGGCGCGCATTCCTTGGCGAAGGATTTGGTCATGCTCACGACCGCGGCCTTGGTGATGGAGTAGATGCCCTGCATGGGGCCTGGCTGCAGGGCGTTGATGGATGCCGTGTTGACGATGGCGCCGCCGCCGTTGTCGCGCATGAGCTTGCCCGCCTCAACGGACATGAAAAAGTAACCGCGAATATTTACTTCGACCGTTTTGTTGTAGGCCCCCAGGTCCGTGTCCAGCACGTGACCGAAGTAGGGATTGGTGGCGGCGTTGTTGACGCAGATGTCCAGGCGTCCGTGGGTCGAGCGAATGTGGTCAAAGATCGCGCTGATGTCTTCCATACGCCCCACGTGGCAGGCAAACGCCTCGGCCTTGCCGCCGGCTTCGACGATGGACGCGGCAACGGCGCTGCAGTCCTCCTCCCTGCGGCTCGATACTATGACGTGGGCACCGTACTGGGCCAGCAGGCGCGCGATCGCCTCACCGATACCTCGGCTGGCACCGGAAACGAGGGCGATTTTGCCCGTGAGATCAAAAAGTGATTCGGCCATGGTGGAATCCTTATGTGGGTATGAGAGTGATAACGCGGTGACGCTGAAACAGTGTGGAGCGTAATTCTACGGCTTCATGCAACGCGCTGCATCGCCGAAGCGCTGCGGTGGGCGGCCATGAAGGCCCAGCACCAGTACAGCGCGACCATCAGCAGAGGCAGGCAGAGGGCAGACACGAACCCACCTGCTGCCAGCAGAGCCCCGGCAAGGAGTGGCCCGAGCACACGACCTATGCCCGCCGACGCACTCGCGGCGCCAAGCAGACGACCGCGGTCATTCTGGGCGCCCACGCGGCTGGTCATGGCATTGAGCACCGGCATGCACAGCGTAGCGCCGGCCAGGGCCAGCACGAGCGCTGCCACCATAGCGCTCGCACTCTGGGCGAATATCGCCAGCAGTTCTCCAGCCAGAAACACGCTGATGCACAACTTCAGCAGACGTAATTCACCGAGCAGGTTCACCAGCCGCCCCATCAACAGCCCCTGATTGAGCGCCATGATGGCGCCCACTACACCGAAGACGATGCCGACTTCGCGCGATCCCCAGGCCGCATGGGCATGCACCCACAGGGGAAACACATAGGTGACCGCACTGACGGCGCCCGTATGCAGGGCAAACTGCAACAACAGCAGGCGACTCCGGCTGGCTCTGAGCACCTGCCACAGACTCTGTCGCAACTCCGGCGAAGGCGATGCGCCGCGATCATGCGACTCGGGTAGAAACAACCAGGCCGCGAGCACCGCCAGCAGCGACATCATCCCCGCGACCAGGCAAGGCACCATGAAGCTTCCATCCGGGCCCGCCAACAGTCCTCCCAACACGGGTCCGAGCACCAGGCCCAGGCCGAAGGCGGCGCCGATCATGCCCATGCCCCGGGCCCGGTCCGCGGGCGAGGTCACGTCCGCCATCATCGCCGACGCCACCGGGAAGTTGCCCGCCATGATCCCCGCGATACCCCGCGCCAGATAGAGCGTGACAAGCGACTCCGCCGTGCCGAGCAGCAGATAACCCGCCGCCGCGCCCAGGGTGCAAACAATGAGGACGGGTTTGCGACCCACGCGGTCCGACAGGCGGCCCCACAACGGCCCGGCAACGCTGGCGCAAAAAGCATAGGAGCTGATGATCAGGGCAATATCAAAGCTGCTGCCGCCAAGGCGCGGCGTGATGAACGGCAGAATGGGAATCACAATGCCGAAGCCGATCAGGTCCAGCAACACGACCATAAACAGCAACAGGCCGTGGCGGCGCAGGTCTGGCTGCGTGGCCGAAGCGGGCTTGTCGATGGCTCAACCCTGCCAGCGGCGTACCGCCGTGTCCGAAATCCCGAACAGATCCAGCACGCGGCCAACGCTCTGGGTTGCAAACTCATCCAGGGTTTCGATGCCCGTATAGAATGCCGGCACCGGTGGTGCGATCACTGCGCCCATCTCGGACAACTGCGTCATGGTACGCAAATGTCCCGTGTGCAGTGGCGTCTCGCGCACCATCAGCACCAGGCGACGACGCTCCTTGAGCACGACATCGGCGGCGCGCGTGAGCAGCGTTGAAGTCACGCCGGTGGCGATCTCAGACATGGTGCGCACCGAGCATGGCGCAATAAGCATGCCGTCGGTCAGGAAGGAGCCGCTGGCGATGGCCGCCCCCACATTCTTCACCGGGTAGACCACATCGGCCTGGGCGCGCAGTTCGTCGGCGCTGATATCCAGTTCGTGGTGCAGGGTCAGTTCGGCGGACTTGCTCATCACCAGGTGGGTTTCGACACCGACCTCGCGTAGCAGTTGCAAAGCACGCAGGCCCAGCACAATACCTGACGCGCCGCTGATTCCAACTATGATTTTCGCCATGGGGGCTCCCGCTGAAACGTCGTGCACTCTAGCAGGAGCGGGGGCGGTGGAGCCAGCGTGATGGCGGCTGCGCGAGCCCCGGCCGCGAACCGTCAGGCTGCGTCGATGCGCGCGAAGAAGCGTTCGATGGCATCGACAGCCACGGGTTCATCGAGCATGGGCGCGTGCCCTCGATCGGGTACCTGCACCACCTCTAATCCGGGAGAGATCGTCTCCATTTTCTCAACGCAATCCATGGCCAGCAGATCCGTCAACGCGCCGCGCACCAGCAGCATGGGCAGCGCCGCCATACCTTCAAACAGGGGCCAAAGATCCGGGGGCACGGCGTTGGAGTCGGCCTCGAGCATGGGCTGGGCGATCGCCGGGTCGTAGGCCAGCACCGGCACGCCATCGACCTCTTTGTACAGGCCACGGGTAAAGCGCAGCCACTCGGCGTCGGTGTAGCGTGGAAAGGCGACTTCATTGATTTCGCGAGTCTGAGCGACCGCGTCATCCCAGGTGCGGATCTCCCGGGAGCGACCCACGTAGTTCTTGATGCGATCCAGGCCCTCGGGATCGAGCTCGGGGCCGATATCGTTGAGTACGACAGCGCGAAAACGCTGGGGTTGCATGTTCGCCATAATCATGGCCATGAGTCCGCCCATGGACGTGCCGATCACCAGACATTCGGAAATTTCCAGCTCGTCCAGCAGCTTGAACATGTCGCCCACATAGGTCGGCGGCGTGTAGTTGCTCGCCACCGGGTCGTAGTCCGACTTGCCGCGTCCGCGCTGGTCTACGCTGATCACGCGGCGCGATGCCGCCAGGTGACCCGCGATCGAGGCGAAATCCATGGAGCTGCGCGTCAGGCCGTGCATACACAGCACCGGCAATAACTTATCGTCGCCGGGCCCGGGATAGTCGCGGGCGTACAGGCGCAGGCCATCGGCGCTGGTGTACCAGTGGTCGTGGTAGGTACCGGGGATAACGTCTGCCATGGTTATGCTCCGTATTGTTTGCGCAGTTCCCGCTTCAGTATCTTGCCGTTCGGGTTGCGCGGCAACTCCTGCACCTGCACGCAGTCACTCAGACGCTGCTGTTTGCCCAGGCGCTGGTTGGCCCAGGCCAGCAACTCGTCCATGGCCATATCGCCACCTTTGGGCACGACCAGGGCCAGCGGCGTTTCGCCCCAGCGCTCGCTGGGCACACCGATCACTGCCACGTCGTCCACGGCCTCGTGCTCGATGAGCACGGCCTCGATGTCCTGGGGGTAGATGTTCTGTCCACCCGACAGAATCATGTCCTTTTTGCGATCAACAATGTAGAGAAAGCTATCTTCGTCGAGGTGGCCGATATCACCGGAGCGCAGCCACACAATGCCCTCAGCATCGACATAGCGCGCCTCTGCGTTGGCGTCGGGACGCTGCCAGTAGCCGGGCATGGTGATGCGACCTCGAGACAGGATCTCCCCCGCTTCACCCTGGGTCACCGGCTGGTCATTGTCATCGAGGAGCAGGATATCGGTGCCCACAAGTGGCTTGCCCACGGACGACCAACGTCCCTCGGCATCCTCGGGGTCGAGGGTGGTGATGATGCCCTCGGTCAGACCGTAGAGCTCTACGATGCCGCAGGGAAAGGTCGCGAAAATACCGCGCTTTAGCCCCTCGTGCAGCGGTGATCCGCAGCTCATCATGGCGTGCATGGTCGACAGGTCACGCGGGCGC
>JAUIMF010000061.1 GCA_030433415.1 Gammaproteobacteria bacterium
GCATCGAAACCCGGCGCCTGAACATCTATCGAGACCTCGTCTACCGGAATATCGAGGGCTTTATCAGCTCGGCGTTTCCCATCTTGCGCTCCCTGAGTGGCGATGCGGAGTGGGAAGCGCTGGTGCGGGATTTCATTGCGACCCACCGTTGCGATACGCCGCTGTTTCTGCGCATCAGTGAGGAGTTTCTTGCCTACCTGGTTGCACAGCCCGCGGACCCACAACGCCCTTTCGCGGCAGAACTGGCCCACTACGAGTGGCTGGAACTGGCCGTTGATGTGGCGCAGGGAACTGTGCCCGATGTTGCCGGTGACTCCGATCCTTCGGCCCTGTCACCGCACCTCTCCCCAGCGGCCCGCGTGGCCAGCTACGCCTACCCTGTCCACCGCATCGGGCCGTCCTACCAGCCCCTTGAGGCCGCCGAGCCCACGTTCTTATTGGTCTATCGTGATCGCGACGATGTCGTGCAGTTCATGGAATTAAATCCGGGTTCTGCACGTCTTTTACACGAAATAGGGCAGGGCGGTAATGAAACCGTCGCCGAACTTCTGCTGCGCCTGGCCCACGAATGGAATATGGATTCTGAGGATCTGTGTGAATTTGGTATTGCACAAATCACGGAATTTAACCGGCAGGGTGTGGTAGGTTTGCGCTCGCCGTGAATGGATTGGCGAGAGGCGCTCGCGCTGTTTTGCGGCGCCAATAAAAACAGTGGTCTGCAAACGCGGTGATTTGGTGCAGAACACGCTAGACTCCGGACACGGTTGTAGATCCGGTTGAAGGAAGCAGTGTCGCAGTGACAGGTCCTGACACATTCAGGTTTGATTCGGCTCGATTCGGTGCATCTGTGCTGGTGTTGCTGCTGGCTCTGCTCGCGGGGCACAGCGCCAACGCATCGTCGGAGAAAGACCCCCTCGAGGCGATAAATCGACCGATCTTTGCTTTCAATGATGCGCTGGATCGCGTGGCCCTGCGCCCTCTGGCCAAGGGCTACGACTACGTGATGCCGGCACCGGCGCAGCGTGGCGTGAGTAATTTTTTGTCCAACCTCTACGATGTCACCAGTGCGCTCAACGCGGTGCTGCAGTTCCGCTTTGCCAACGCTGCCCAGGCGGGGGGGCGTTTTCTGGTGAACACCACGCTTGGAATCGGCGGAATTTTTGATGTTGCCACGCCCATGGGCATCCGGCCCTACCGCTCGGATTTTGGCCAGACCCTCGCTATCTGGGGAGTACCCGAAGGACCCTACCTGATGTTGCCGCTGTTTGGTCCGAGAACGGTGCGCAGCGGCGCGGGAACCCTGGTGGACACCTTCGCGCTGTCTATTCCTCCACAGCTTGACGACAACAGCGTACGAAACACTATCTGGGGCGTGGAGCTGATTCACGGTCGTGCACGTTTACTCGAATCTGACCAGCTTATCTCGGGAGATCGCTACATATTTGTGCGTGATGTCTACTTGCAGCAGCGTCAGGTCATCGTCAACGACGGTGAGGTGGTCGATGAATTCTCCAACTTCGAAGACGAGTGGGAAGAAGAGTTCTGATGCGGTCAGCGGCAAGGGTCCACGCCGCAGGCACAAAACTGTGAAATCTTCCTCATTCGGTGCTGGCGTGAGTTGCCTGCCCGCCAGCGCGGGCGTAGGGTGCGGTTACTTCAATCGGATGTTTAGCTGATGGCCTTTAGCGGAAAAGTGCTGGTCATTGATGACGATCCGGATCGGGGCGGCGAACTCGCGGATCTCGCTGCTTCCGCCGGCTTCACCACCTCTCTCATGCGCTCCCTCGATAGCGCTGGCGCAGTCCTTGGTGCCGGCAGTGACTGGGACGTTGTACTTTGCGAAATGCACGCGACCCCCGAAGCCTGGGCCGCCGAGGGCGCCAGTTTGCGCGAGCTCGATGTTCAGGTTCCCGTGATGATGTTCAGCAATGAGTCTCGCTCTGCCAGCATGATGAGAGCTCTGCGTCTGGGGGCCAACGACTTTTTTGCCACCCCGGTCCAGGACGAAGACGCGCTGTTTGCCTCAATGGAACGCTGCGTGCGCCTGCGCTCCATGGGCCGCGAGCTGCGTCGCTCGCGCAAAGCGCTCGAGGCGACCAACCGCGAGCTGAAAAACACCATTCGCGTGCTCGAGAAGGATCAGCAGGCCGGTCGCCAGGTGCAGATGCGCATGCTGCCGGCGTCCCCCATGGTGACCGGCGACTATATGTTCAGTCACACGATCATCCCCTCGCTGTATCTCAGCGGCGACTTTACCGATTATTTCACCGTGGATGAGCACTACGTGGTGTTCTTCATGGCCGATGTCTCGGGGCATGGCAGTTCCTCGGCGTTTGCCACTGTGCTGCTGAAAAATCTGTTCGCTCGCAAGCGCTCCGATTACCTGCGACGCAACGACAAAGCGATTCTGCTGCCGTTGAGCATGCTCGAGCTGGCCAACCGGGAGCTGCTGGAGCTGGACGTGGGCAAGTACGCCACCATGGTCGTGGGCGTGATCGATCAGCGGGCCCATACGCTGCGCTACAGCGTGGCGGGGCACCTGCCGCTGCCCGTGCTGGTTTCGGACGAGGGTGCCGAGTACCTCAAAGGTGAGGGTAACCCCGTCGGCATGCTAAAGGATGCCCGTTACACCGAGCAGACCCGCGAGTTGCCATCGGCCTTTATGCTGTCGGTTTTTTCCGATGGGATTCTCGAAATCCTGCCTCCCGCCAACCTGGTCGAGAAAGAATCATTTTTTCTGGAGGTGTTCGCACGCAGCGCCGATTCACCACAGGAACTGGTATCGCAGCTTGGTCTGGACAGCGTGGACACCGCGCCCGATGACATCGCCGCGCTCTTTGTGAGCAAGCGAGCCAGTGATGAGTGAGGGACGGGTGCTGGCTGCTCGCCAGGACGGCGCCTACGTGCTGCGCCTGGTCGGCGACGTGCGTCTGAATCTTTGCGTCACGATCGAGGATTACGTCGACAACATGCTCAACGATCCGGCCTTCAGCAGCGTATGGGTCGACCTGTGCGACGCCGAGGGCATCGACAGCACTACCCTGGGTCAGCTCGCCAAACTGGCCCTGGCGGTGGATGAACGCTTTGGCTTCAGACCCGCGATATTCTGCTGTGACGCGGGGATTAACCGGCTGCTGTCGAGCATGGGGCTGGATCGCCTGTTTGAGCTGCACGAAAACAGTTGCGCGGTGGAGAACTGCAACGAGGAATTGCCCATGGTGCCTGGCACCGAGGAGCGTGTACGCCAGAAAGTCCTGGACGCCCATCGCGTACTTATGGACGTGTCTGAGGAAAACCGCGCCCGTTTTAAAGACCTGGTCTCGTCCCTCGAAAACTGCTGACGTGGCGGTGGCTCACCCATGCCGTCGGCATGAATCAGCCCGTGTGTTGTTCCGCCGCCGAGCGCGCCGCGTGCTTGGTGCGAATGAAATCTTCGTGGGGCAGATAGATCAGCTCGGCTACACGGCGAATCAGGTGCTCTTCATACTTATCCAGCGAAGCATCGGCGAAGGCGACCTGCCACATGCTCTGAATGAGGGCGCGTTTACCTGACGCATCATAGTGCTCGTTCACCAGGCGCGTGAATTCGTAGAGCGACGTGGCCTCGTCCACCGCCTCGTCGGCGCGGCTCATCAGCGCATCGACCTCAGCCGGATCCAGTCCCAGCGTGTTGGTCAGGAGCGACGCCATCGATTGCTCCTCGGCGGCATCCTGCGTGAAGTCGGCTCTGGCAACCTCGACCAGGAGCGCCGCAGCGGCCAGGCGCCGGGTTTGTTGCAGACTGTGCTGCTCGTTACCGTCGGGCTTGCAGAACAGGTCCTTGAGGGGGCCGATCACGCGTTGTCTCCGTTACCGGCGATTAGCGCCTCGAGCTTGCGTTGATCCGCGATGAAATTGCGGATTCCCTCGGCAAGTTTTTCCGTGGCCATGGCATCTTCGTTGACGCCAAGGCGAAAGCTCTGCTCGCTCAGTTCGGTTTTGGCGTCGTCGCTGGTGGCGTCGTCAGGTGACAGGCAGCGGGGCAGGTCGCCCTGGTCCGCCGCCAGTTCTTCGAGCAGTGCCGGGCTGATGGTTAGGCGGTCGCAGCCGGCCAGGGCCTCGATTTCACCGGTGTTGCGAAAGCTCGCACCCATGACCACGGTGTTGTAGTCGTGGGTCTTGTAGTAGCGGTAGATGCGGCGCACCGACTGCACACCTGGATCGTCTTCACCCCGGGTGACCTGCAGGTCGCGATTGGCCTTGTGCCAATCCAGGATGCGGCCTACGAAGGGTGAGATCAGGAATACACCCGCATCAGCGCAGGCCTGGGCCTGCTCAAAGCCAAACAGCAGCGTGAGATTGCACTGGATGCCATCTTTTTCGAGAACTTCGGCGGCGCGTATACCCTCCCAGGTCGAGGCGATCTTGATGAGAATGCGCTCTGCAGGAACGCCCAGGGCCGCGTAGCTATCGATGAGGTGCTTCGCCCGATCAATGGTGGCCCCGGTGTCGAAGGACAGGCGGGCATCGACCTCGGTCGAGACGCGACCCGGAACGATATCCAGGATTTCGCGGCCCACGGCGACGGCAAAATGGTCACAGGCGATCGCCAGGGCTTCGCGTTCGCTGCCCCCGTTTTGCGACGCCGCACTGCGCGCATTTTCCAACAGCGATTGATAGCGAGGCAGGGCAGCGGCCTTGAGCAATAGCGACGGATTGGTGGTGGCATCCTGGGGCGTGAAGCGGCGTATGGCTTCGATGTCTCCCGTGTCGGCGACCACGTCGGTCATGGATTTGAGCTGGCTGAGTTTGTCGCTCATGTCTGGTGTGTTCCTGTACGTCGATGGTTTGAGGGAGTGATCATGCCGCGCGATCAGTGACTTCGGCGAGTGCCGCCATCAGCACCTCGGTGCCGGCGCCGGGGCGGTGTGCTCGCTCGCTGAGCACACGACGAAAGCGCCGCGCGCCTGGTACCTGTTGATACAGACCCAGCAGGTGTCGGGTGATCTGGTTCAGGCGGGTGCCAGCGCTCAGTTCCTGCTCGATGTAGGGCAGGAGCGCTTCGATTATGCGCTCGCGACTGTGGTGCGGCGGTGGGGTGGCGAACAGCTGCGCATCGACCTCTGACAGTAGCCACGGGTGGTGATAGGCAGCCCGGCCCAGCATCACGCCATCCACGTGCTCCAGGTGAGTCTTGCAGTCCTCGATGGTTTCGATGCCGCCGTTGATCACGATGGAGAGCGAAGGTAGTTCCTTTTTCAGGCGGTACACCCAGGGGTAATTCAGTGGAGGTATTTCGCGATTCTCTTTAGGGGACAGGCCCTGCAGCCAGGCTTTGCGTGCGTGCACGATGAAGGTATCGCAGCCGCCTTCGGCGACGGTGGCGACAAAGTCACGAAATTCATCGTAGCTGTCCATGTCGTCGATGCCGATGCGATGCTTCACTGTGATACGAAGCCCGGTCTCGTTCATAGCCTGTACACAGTCTCGCACGAGCTCTGGCGTGGCCATCAGGCAGGCGCCGAAGGCACCGTTTTGCACCCGGTCCGAGGGACAGCCGCAATTCAGGTTGGCTTCGATGTAGCCCGCGTCGGCGGCCCAGCGGGCACATTGGGCAAGATCTTCAGGATCTGACCCGCCCAGTTGAAGCGCCAGGGGGTGTTCCGCTGCATCGTAGTGAAGAAAGCGTTCGCGATCACCATGGATAAGGGCGCCTGTGGTGACCATTTCGGTGTACATCAGGGCGTTCTGACTGAGCAGACGCCAGAAATAGCGGCAGTGGCGGTCGGACCAGTCCATCATGGGCGCGGTGCAGAATCGATGGCTGTGGAACATGCTCAGTCGGTATCGAGGGGATGCGCCATTGTACTTCAGCCCGATCCTGTACTTCACCCCGTTTGTCGCGCGCGGTATGGTGCGTGCTCTAAAAACGGAGACTGTAAGATGAAGAGGATTCTCCTTCCCTCGACAAGCTCTGCGCCCGGCGAATTGTGTTCATGAATGCCGCAGAACAGGCACAGGTTTTGGAAGTCCTGGGCGTCCCCGGCTCTCCCTACACACGCAAGATCACGGCGCTGCTGCGCTTTCGCCGCATTCCTTTTGTGTTGCACTGGGGCAACCATGATTCGCCGCCCGCGGATTACCCCGTTCCTCGGGTCCGCCTGCTGCCGACCGTTTACCGGACCAGCAACGAAGGTGAGCGCGAGGCGCTGGTGGAT
This sequence comes from Gammaproteobacteria bacterium, assembly GCA_030433415.1. Taxonomy (GTDB): domain Bacteria; phylum Pseudomonadota; class Gammaproteobacteria; order Pseudomonadales; family Halieaceae; genus Congregibacter. Next base: position 6,198 of record JAUIMF010000061.1, read on the forward strand.
ACGACGCCCCTGATTCGCAATCTGGAGATGAGCTACACGCAGCGTAGCGTGATACCCGAAAACCCGGCGCTGGCGTTCCTGTGTGATCTGATCGAGGACTACGCAGACGAGTGGCTGACAAAGGTGATGTTTCACTATCGCTGGGCGCACGAGGCGGATCGGCAGAACATTGAGCCGTTACTGGTGTACTGGGCTGACCCGACCCTGGATGCCGACACGGCGCGGGTCAAAGCCGAGAAGTTCGGGCAGCGCCAGTACGAGCGACTCTACGTTGTGGGGTCCAACGCCGTGACCGGCCCCACCATCGAAGACAGCTTTACGCGCTTGGTACCGATCCTCGATACACTCATTGCACGAAGGGGCTTCGTGCTGGGTGGGCGCCCGAGTGCGGCGGATTTTGCGCTGTACGGCCAGCTTACCCAGCTCGTGCAGGTAGAGCCGACGCCAGCCGCTCTGGTTCGCGGCGTCTCCCAACGCCTGCCGGCCTGGGTGGATCGCATGGAGGATCTGTCAGGCAACGCCGCGCGCGAAGAGGATTGGGACACACCAGAGCTGGCGCTAAAAGCGCTGGCACCGCTGCTGGGTGAGATCGGCCGCGTCTATCTGCCGTTTCTGCTAGGCAATGTAGTGGCGGCTGCCGCGGGTGAGGACACGGTGAATACCGAGGTGGATGGGCGGTTATGGACTCAGCCCGTGTTTCCCTATCAGGTGAAGTGTTTCAAGGCGCTGCTGGATGGTTTCAAGGCATTGCCCGCCGAAGACAAGGAGTTTCTGACCCCTGTGTTAACTGAGACCGGTTGCCAGGTACTGGTCAACAACGGGACACCATCCGGGTCGTGAGCTTCCCGGGGTTGCCAGCGTTGTATCGCTTGCTTGTGACGGGCCTGGTGGTGCTCGGTGCGCTGATGTCTCTCGCAGCACAGGCGGAGCCGACGATGCCCGTCTCCTTCGGTGAGATTCTCACCCTGGAATCACGAATACCAGATCGCAGCCTTCGTTATGGATCCGAACCCTCCCAAACCGCGGCGCTCTGGTTGCCGCTGGGCAGGCAGCGGCGGGAGGGCGAAATGCCGCTGTTGGTGCTGGTTCATGGGGGATGCTGGCTCAAGGCCTACAGTGCGGAGCACGTGTATCCGCTGGCGACGGCGCTGTCTCGCGACGGTTATGCCGTGTTTGTTCCCGAGTACCGGCGCGTTGGTGAAAAAGGCGGCGGCTGGCCCGGTACCGCCGCCGATATTTTGCACGCCCTGGAGGTGCTGGCAGACCAGGTGTTGCCAGGAGTGAGTCGGGAGCACACGGTACTGGTAGGACACTCCGCCGGGGGGCATCTCGCGCTGTGGGCCGCAGGACGGGATTCCACCTTGCTGCCCCCGGGAATAACGATTGTGGGGGCTGTGGGTCTGGCGGCTATTGTTGATCTGGAGACTTACGCCCGGGGAGACTCTTCCTGTCAGCGGGCGACGCCGGCCCTGATGGGAGCCACTCCAGAGCAGGCACCGGACCGCTACGTCCAGGCTTCCCCCGCGCGACGGGCCCTGCGGGTGCCAACGCTGCTGCTGCGTGGGAGTGATGATCCCATCGTGGGTGTCGAGCAGCTGCACGCCCTGGGCGGCGCGCAAACGCTCGAAGTTGCTGGAGCGGGGCACTTTGATTGGCTGCATCCTGAAACCCCGGCCTATGCGGTGTTGCGCGATGCGGTTTTTGACGTCCTATCCCATTCCTATAGTGGGGTGGATCCACAGTGACGAGTTCAGCCCAACCGACTTCGGGAAAGCCAACGTCAGCGGAGCCGAGTTTCGAGACGCTACGCGAACGTTTTGACCTGCCCGAGGGACGTGTTTATCTGGACGGCAATTCGCTCGGTGCAATGCCCCGACACGTACCACAGCGAATTCAGGATTTGCTTCACCAGCAATGGGCGACGGACCTGATCAGTAGCTGGAATACAAACGGATGGATCGATCTGCCGCAGCGTACGGGCAATCGCATCGGGCGCCTCGTTGGTGCCGCGCCGGGACAGGTGATCTGCGTAGACAGCGTTTCGGTCAATATCTTCAAGCTCCTCGCCCTGGCGCTGAATCTGCGGCCCGGTCGCAAGGTCATCCTCACTGCCGAGGGGGATTTCCCTACCGACAGTTATATCGCCCAGGGGCTGGCGCAGTTGCTGGGGCAGGAGCGGTGTGAGTTGCGGCGTGTTCCGATGACCGAACTCGAAGCCGCCATAGATGACGACGTGGCTGTCGTGATGCTCACGCAGGTGAATTACCGCACTGGCGAACTTGCAGATATGCCGCGCGTCACGGCGTCAGCCCACGCAAACGGTTCGCTCATACTCTGGGATCTGGCCCATTCCGCCGGCGTGATCGATATGGGTCTGGATGCGGTGGGTGTCGACATGGCCGTGGGCTGCGGCTACAAGTTCCTCAACGGCGGTCCGGGGGCGCCCGCGTTTGCCTACCTGAATAGCAGGTATCAAGGGCAGTTGGATCAGCCCCTGTCCGGCTGGCTCGGGCACCGCGACCCCTTTGCCTTCAGCGCCGATTACGAACCGGCACCCGGCGTTGCTGCACTGCAGGCAGGTACACCGCCGATCATCAGTCTCGCTGCACTGGATGCATCCCTGGACGTGTTCGATGACGTGGCGGTGGCTACGTTGCGCGAACGCTCCGTGGTGCTGACTTCGACTTTCATCGACGGGTTGGAGCAGGCAGGCCTGCTGAAGACCTGCAAGCTGCTCACACCGAATGTGGCAGAGCGCCGCGGCAGCCAGGTCAGCCTTGCCCATGAGCAGGGCTGGGGGGTGACTCAGGCACTGATCGGTGCCGGAGTGATCGTAGATTTTCGCGCTCCCGATATCGTGCGCTTCGGGTTTTCGCCGCTGTACAACACCGTCGACGATGTTGAGACCGCGGTGGTTTGCCTGGCAAGGGTGATCCGCGAGGAGCATTTTCTTGATGCGCGCTTTGTTCATCGACCCAAAGTCACCTGATGCCGGAGGCTAGCTTGTACCTGCGCCGAGTCAGATCGCGAATTCTGTTCGTAGTCTTTGCCTGTTCCTGTGTTCTCGTCGAGGCAGTTGAACCGGGCCCCGTTGATCAACCCGCAATGCTGTCGGCGGCGCTTGAGCATTCGCGGCCACCACAACGCCTGCTGTTTGGTTCCTGCTTCAAACAATCCCGCGGCGGCGAGCAGATCTGGGCGGCTATGGCCGCTCAGGCACCGGATGCCTTTTTGTTCGCGGGAGACACGGTTTATCCGAGTAAAGAGGATGACGATAGGGCGCTACCACGCCTGCATCAGGCTTACGCAGCACTCGCGCAGGACCCGGCCTTTGCGGCGTTTCGCGCCTCGGTCCCCGTACTGCCGGTATGGGATGACCATGACTACGGGGTAAACGATGGCGGCGGCGATTTTGCCTGGCGGCAGACGGCAGAGGCCTTGTTCGAAACGGCCTGGGGTCTCGCGGCGGATGACCCGCGACGCCAGCGCCCCGGCGTGTATTACAGCGAAATCCTCGGCGAAGGTGAGCAGACCGTACAGATCATCATGCTCGATACGCGGTTTTTTCGCTCGCCGCTCAAGGCTTCAGACAAACGCGGTAGTCGTGGACGCGAGCGCTACATACCAGACCCGAGCCCGTCCAAGACCCTGCTGGGAGATCAGCAGTGGGACTGGCTGGCATCAAGGCTGGCTCAGCCCGTTAGCCTACGGCTGATCGTATCGAGCATTCAATTGCTGGGAGATGGTCACGGCTGGGAAGGCTGGCACCAACTACCGCACGAGCGTGAGCGGCTGTTTGAGCTACTTCGAACTCATGATCACAGCACCACCATCGTGCTTAGCGGTGATCGGCATGTGGCAGGCTTCTACCAGTATGATGCAGGGCTGAAGGAACCGCTCCTGGAGTTCACTTCGTCGGCCCTGAATAACACCATAGGATTTCCCTACCGTCGTCTGACCCTGGCTGAGGATGGGCCTCGTCGCCTGGGAGGCCTGTACGGCGAAGCAAACTTTGGCGCGGTCGCGATTGATTGGGCCGCGCGGCGTGTCGCGCTACAGCTCTTTGATCGCGATGGAACGCTGGTGCGTGAGGAGCAGCGAATGCTCCGTGCGCCGTGAGATTCCCGTCGACTGGCACTATAATCGCCGACCTCTGTAATCCATCGAGTTTTTCATGACCGTCCGAACCCGTGTTGCACCGTCACCGACCGGTGACCCCCATGTCGGCACCGCTTATGTGGCGCTCTTTAATCTGTGCTTTGCGCGCGCCCATGGCGGGCAGTTCATTCTGCGCATAGAAGACACCGATCAGACCCGCTCGAGTGCCGGGTCAGAGGCGGCGATTCTCGAGTCCCTGCGCTGGCTGGGCCTGGACTGGGATGAGGGTCCCGATGTGGGTGGTGACCATGGACCCTACCGCCAGAGTGAGCGTATGGAACTCTACGGCGACTACGCGCGCCAACTGGTGGAGCAGGGCAAGGCGTTTTACTGCTATCGCCGACCCGAGGAGCTCGATGAACTCCGCGAGGCCCGGCGCGCCGAAGGTAACAGCACCGCCTTGAAGCCCTCGGAGCTGGCGCTACCAGACGAGGAGGTCGCCAAACGCCGTGACGCGGGTGAGCCCTTTGTCATACGCATGAACGTTCCCGAAACCTCGGGTAGCTGCCGCGTGAGCGATCTGCTTCGCGGCGATATCGAGCTGGACTGGGGTATGGTCGATGCGCAGATTCTGCTCAAGTCCGATGGCATGCCCACCTACCATCTGGCGAATGTTGTGGATGACCACCTTATGGGCATCACCCATGTGATCCGCGGTGAGGAGTGGATCAATTCCGCCCCCAAACACCAGCTTCTGTATGAGTACTTCGGCTGGGACATGCCGGTGCTCTGCCATCTGCCCCTGTTGCGCAACCCCGACAAGTCCAAGCTGAGTAAGCGCAAGAACCCCACGAGTATTCTTTACTACGAGCGTATGGGCTTCCTGCCCGAGGCGCTGCTGAACTACCTGGGGCGCATGGGCTGGTCCATGCCTGACGAGCGCGAGAAGTTCAGTCTGCAAGAGATGCAGCGGGCCTTCGACATCAATCGTGTGTCCCTCGGAGGCCCGATCTTCGATACAGAGAAGCTGAGGTGGCTGAACGGGTTGTGGATTCGCGAGGACCTGAGCACCGAACAACTTGCCCAGCGTCTCACTGACTGGGCCTACAACAATGAACGCCTCGCGTCGGTGTTGCCGCATTTGCAGCCACGGATGGAGACGCTCAGTGACTTCGCACCCCAGGCCGCCTTTCTTGTCTCGGGAACGCTCGACCTGGGTGAAGCGGATTTTGAACCCTTGAATCTGGAGCCCGAGCAGCTACTGCGCCAGCTCCAGTTTGCCCTGTGGGCGCTTGAAGCAATCCGCGACTGGGATCGCGACGCAGTATGGAACTCCCTCAAGAGTTTGGCGGATCGCATGGATCTCAAGGTGCGGGATTTTCTCGCCCCGCTGTTTATCGCGATTTCGGGCAGTCGCGCATCGTTTTCTGTAGTCGATGCCATGGCTCTGCTCGGACCGGATATGAGCCGTGCCCGGGTGCGCCACGCCATCACCGTACTGGGCGGTGTGTCGAAGAAGGCAGCCAAGCGCTTTGAAAAAGACTATCGACAACTGGGGGCGACTGACGCATGAACGAGACTCCTGACAACGGCGGTACCATGGAATCAGCGGGTGAAGCCGTCGGCGGGGTGCTCTCGGGCATTCCTTCCGCCGTCGGTGATTTTTTCGCTGGCCTTGGTAATGGTGCCGGTGTTCACGGCTTCTTCGACTGGGCCGCGCTGGTGGTCAGCATTGCGCTGTTTCTTTCGGTGATTCAGGGGGTGCGCAAAGGCCGGATCGTCGGTCCCTTTATTCGCGGCGCCATCGCGGTAGCGCTGATGGGCTGGGCAGTGGCCTGACGCCTTCGAGGGATTCGCGCTGAAGAGGAGCGTTCTGCTAGTCTTTTACCAAAGCATCTGGGTGGAGACGGGTATGAGATGGTTCCTGGCGCTGATGGGGCTGATATGGTTGGCTCCACCTCTGGCTGCGCAGACCGGGTTTCAGTCCGTCCGCTACGAATTCGCCGTTTCTCGAGGGATCGAATCCCCCGTCGATGTGGCCGTCACACCCACCGGCGATGTCGCGGTGCTCGATGGCAAGGCGATGCGCGTCATGGTGTTTTCGCGCGACGGCAGCTTGCGCCTGGGCTTCGGCGACAAAAAGCAGATGCCCAAGCCTGTCGCCCTGGCGGTGGCACCGAATGGCAGCTTCGCCGTCGCCGATGACCGCTTGAAAAAAGTGCTGCTGTATTCCCCTGAAGGCAAGCTCTCGGGGGCGTTTGGCAGCAGTGGCACTGGCAGTGGTCAATTCAAGAAACTGATCGATATCGCCTACGATCATTTTGGCTTTATCTACACCTCTGACGCTGGCAACAGCCGCGTGTCTCGCTTCACGCCCAAGGGCGTGCTCCTCGCATCCCGTCCACTCGGTGATCTGGTGGCCGGTGTGCTGAGTGTGGATCGTCAGGGCCGTATTACGATGCTGGGAGGCTCCGGTCCCGGCGTATACCGCTTTACGATGCAACCCGGTTCTCGCATGAGTGCGCTTCGTTTTCAGGACAAACCTTCATCGGCGGGGGGCATCTACGTCGATTCCCGCGGTGATTTGTATCTGACACGGTCCAGTAAACACCGGGTTGTCAAATACGACGCCAATGGCGGGCTGATTGCATCGTTTGGCAGCCGGGGGAAAGGGCCAGGTGCGTTCTCGGGTCCGACACGTCTCGCAGGTAATGACCGCGATGAAGTGTTTGTGGTCGATACAAAAAATCGGCGAATTCAGGTTTTCAACCTTGAAGACGCTGATGGAGAAGCCCTGCCCATCGCTACGCAGGGGCCTGCCTCGGCCAGGGTGAGCTCGTCGGAGCAATTGAATGATGGTGTTACAGATTTGACGCTGGTTGCGTCGGGTGACCAACTGCGTCTGTTCGGCGCGAGTGGGCGGGTGTTGCGCAAGGGGCTCGAAACGTCTGTGCTGGGTGCTTCGGGCCGGGGTGCCGGCGAGTTTCGGGGACCCCAGGGCGTTGATCTGCTAGCCGATGGTCGTCTGGTTGTTGCTGATACGGGCAACCATCGCGTACAACTCGTCGCTACGGGGCGGGCAGCGACGGTAATCGGCGAACGAGGCAAGGACCCCGGCTTTTTCTCGGCCCCCGAAGATGTCGCCGTGAATTCCCAGGGAATGATTTATGTGGCTGACACGGGGAATTCCCGGGTTCAAATATTTACCGACCAGGGCATTTTCATGCACGAGTTCGGTCGCGCTGGCAAGGTAAAGAAAGACGCCAGGGTGCCACTGGATCTGTTTGTCGCTCCCTCTGCATTGGTCATAGACGCAAACGATCGCGTTCATGTTCTCGACCGGGGCCTCGGTCGGGTTGTCACGTTTGACCCCAGGGGCCAATCCATGGGCGTGCTGGACGGATTTACGCAGCCGGCCGATATTGCGGTAGATGCTCAGGGAAATCTCTTTGTCGCAGATAATGGTTGCAACTGCGTAAAGGTGTTTGGCGAAGACGGGCGTCTGGTCCTGCGCTTCGGGGGCGCAGGCGAGGGGCCGGGGCAGTTGCATGCCATGTCGGCCCTCGCAGTGCACGGTGGGCGCGTGCTCGTGGCCACGGGAGGTGCGAAAACATCGATTCCCTTCGCGCTCAAGAGCAAAGCGACCGCGAATATCCTCAGCTTCGATATTGACCTGCAGGGCAGTCACTTCGCAGAGCGCCTGTCATTGACGCACAGCTACTTTGTTCCGATCGATGCCTCCCCGGATCGGCGCAGGCAGTATCGGGACCTGGCCCTTGGCGAGGCGTCGCGACAATTGGCGGCAAAAGCCGGCCTCGCGACGGATCGGGTACGGCGCGAACTGCAAATTGATTCAGAGCGCGAGCGCGACGGTGGCGAAATGGTACTTCGTGTCAGTATCGCTGCGCCCTCTGAAGCTGCTCCGGGGCCGACAGATAATGTGACGCCTGCGCAGGAGCCGGCCGCAGAAGAGGCAGAGGTCGAGCTTGCGTTCTGAGTGGGTGATTGCAGGCCAGGGCACGACTGGAAATTACGGACCACGCCGGTATCCTTGGTTGGCTGCAGGCTTTCAGGGGATGGCATGGCCAGCTTGAATTCCAGTTTCAGTGGGCGCAACACACGGCGGCAATTGCGGCGCGTTGGACTGATGGTTTTTTGCATCGCAATGGCGGCGGCCCCCGCGGCTCACGCTTACCGCACAGCGCTGAAACAGGCGAAGGAGTTGTATGGTATCGGCGCCTACGCGCAGGCCATAGAACAATACGAGTCGGCACTCGCTGACAGCTCCCTTAAAGGCAGCAAGCGCTCCGCGGCCGAGCGAGACTTACAACGGGCCCGACAGTCCCTCGCAGCAGAGAAATACAACCTGGGACAGCGTCTGGAGCGCAACGGACAGGTGCAGGGGGCGCTTAACGCCTACCGTCAGGCCCTGGACTATGATGGCGCCAATCCACAGTACCAACAGGCGTTTGAGCGTCTGGACAGTCGCTTCAGTGGCGCCCGCACCGCGGCACAGGCGGCACTTGCACAGGCCAGGCAGACCGGAAGCTGGGAGCAGAGCCTGGACGAATTACAGAGCCTCTCCCGCCAGGGCAGCGTGCCAGAGGTGCAGTTCGCGCTGAACACGCTGAAGCTTGAGGCGACAGATTATTTCTCCGCACAGTCTGACGCCGCGTTGTTACGCGGGGCCTATCAATCCGCGCTTGATGCGATGGTGCGGGCGGCGCGGTTTTCTGAGTCAACAGAGATCCAGAATCGCAAGCTCGCGCGGCACCATTTGTTGCTGGCGGAGCAGGCCTGGGATCGCGGCCGCCATACCGTCGCGTACGAAGAAATCCAGCAGAGTCTGGTCTTTGAGCCAGACAACGCGCAGATTCGCGATTATGCAGAAAAGATCGAAGGGCAGTGGCTGGGAATTCTCTACAACAATGCACTGCAGGCCAGCGCTGCCGGGGATCTGCAGACCGCGAAAGAAAAACTTCAGCAGATTTCGCGTTATGAGCCGGGTTTTCTCGACGTCGATGAACGATTGGCTGCATTAAATCAAACGCTGACGGCGGACTACTACCAGCAGGCCGAAGAACTCATGGCCGATGGGCGCACTGACGCTGCGGGGCTTGCTCTGGCCTACTACATGGTGGCGGGGCAGCAATCTCCCGAGCGCTACCCCCGGATCAGGGATCGCATCGCGGAGGCCAAAACCCGATTGCGCACAGACATTGAGACGAGGGTGTCCCTGAACGTGACCAACAGCAGTCAGGAACCGAGCGCTGCCGGCGTTGTACGAGACAGTCTGTTGAGCGGCCTGAAGGGCTCGAGCCTCAAGAATCTGCAGATATTAGAGCGCGATGCGCTCGACGATATCCTACGTGAGCAGGGCATGGGACAGGCGTTCTTTGATCCCGCCACCGCGGTGGGCGTGAAAAAGATCAAGGGTATCCAGTCGGGCATCTATGTGGATGTGGTGCGCTTCGACGTGACAGAAACGGGGCGCGACCGACCCTCTTACAACAGCAAGCGCTATGTGAGTGGCACGCGGTTCGTGCCTAACCCTCGCTATTCGCAGTTGCAGCAGGAAATCGCGATTGCGCAGCAGAACGTGCTGAATGCAAGACAGGACGCCAATCGCGCCCAGGCCGAGCAGAATCGTCTGATGAGTTCGTCGCAGTCCAATCCCGGTGATCGCATGGCGGCGATTGGTGCTCTGGGCTCGATCCTGTCCAATACAGGCGCCTCGATGCAGGTTCGCGATGCCGAGGAGCGTCTGGAGCAATTGCAGTACGCCTTCGCCGGAGAGGCCTCGCAGCTGGAGGAAAACGTTTATTCAGACGTTGATCACACGTTAAGTCGGCGAAGGTGGCCAGGACCCTAGGTTTCATGCGGGTTCCCGGTTTTTTGAGGTTCGATAATTCCGGGTCGGTACCCCCAAAAGTACCCCCTTCCGCAGCGGCTTTGATTGGACGCTGATAGCGCTTGGTGGATACTGCCCAAGAAGTTCAATTTCATCCTTGCTGAAACGAAAGTCCGGAAAGATGAAATTCCTGCGCCCCAAGTGCCTGATCCTGCCAGAATTCAGTACGATTAAGCAAATCGTTTCCTTGGATGGTGTAGGGCGGGGGGCTGCTTGTTCCTGGAGCTCTCCTTGGGCAGGTTGTTTCCCCAAGCCTGGCCCGGATGGTCGGTTCACAGCGTAGAGTTAGCTATCAGCTTCTAGTTCCGCCACATCCAGCGGGTCATCGCTGCTTCGTGGCGGCAGGACAGTGCATCATGATTCGCTGCTCATGTTGGTTCTCAGTTGTGCGAGCCCTCAACCGTGGTCAGTAGCGCTTGATGTTGTTGACCCACTTCCGCAGTTCATCAATGCCTTCCTCGTCGAGCTCATAGATTCGCCACTGAGCTGCTATGCGAACTCGCACCAGCCTGGCAGTGCGTAGTGCCTTCAGGTGTTGCGAGATGGCCGGTGCGCTGATATCGAACCGTCCGGCAATTTCACCGGACGACAGGGGACCCTGCGCCAAGGTCTCGATGATCCGGCGGCGGGTGGGATCTGCAAGAGCAGCAAAGCTGTCCATTTTATGATAATGTTGGTTTTGCTTAATTAAGTCAATCGTACATCATTCGGCGTGCTGATTACATTCGATGCAACACCCTGCGGGAGGCGGACCGCTATAGGGGCTTCGATCGCCGAGCACTCTTGGTTTGGATGCCACCGCAAGAGTGCTGCCCAGCCGCCGAAGTACGATAAATGGGATGCGTCTATCGATCCCATCCTCGGCTAGACAGCCGGGAGTTCGATCATGATGATCGTACTGTGGTGGCGCTGATCGAGAGGACATAGCGCATGGAGATACGCCACCTTCGATATTTCATCGCCGTCGCCGAAGAATTGCACTTCAGTCGTGCTGCCGAACGACTGAATATCGAGCAATCTCCCTTGTCGCGCACCATCAAGCAACTCGAAACCGAACTGGGAGCCGTACTGTTCGACCGTGCCAGCCGGGGTACACGGCTGACTTGGGCCGGCCAGGTCTTCCTGGAGGATGCCCGCCGTGTCTTGTTAGGCATTGATCAGGCCAAGGCTAACGTCAAAGCTGCCGCTACGGGCTATCGCGGCACACTGCGTATTGCATTGTCCGACGGCATCGCTCGCAGTCGTTTGACCACATTACTGGCGCTTTGCCGGGAAGAGGAGCCGGAAGTCGAGATCCGCCTGTTTGAGACACCTCTCTCGCAGCAACTGAAAGGTCTCCGCAGTGATCTGTATGACGCCGGCTTCGCGCTGTCCGATGACGTAGTCGACGGTATCGTCGCCGAGCCGGTCTGGCATGATGCTTTGGTAGTGGCTGTACCAATCAGACATCCCCTATTGGTGCATAAGCGAGTACCCCTGCATGAAGTCATGAACTACCCGCTGGTACTCTGCCGCCCGGAAGTTTGCCAGGGATGTAGCCAACAACTGGACCGCCTACTCAATTTGGTTGATGCGCAACCCGTCGTAGCAGAGCGTGTAGCCACGCATGATTTGATGCTGACCTTGGTGGCTGCGGGCTATGGGGTCGGCTTCTCCAACATGGCCCGGCTTGAAGCCTCCCATCATAAGGACGTCATTATCAGACCGCTGGCGGGCAACCCGTTCATGATGACGACCTACCTGCTACGGCCAGACAGTGATCCGTCCGAGCAGTTGAACAGCTTCATGCACCGCGTAAATCACGTCGGATCGTGAAAATTCGCATGTAGCCATTCTTTTTTTGTCTGACATTAGACCTGCCAGGCAACACACCGCCGCTTCTTCCCGAGAGATTGAGACCGGCCCAGGTCCATCGCACCAGCGGTGCATACTAAAGACAGTCCTTGTGGCGGCCAGTCGTGGTCGCGTGGTCTCAGGTACAAGAGGAATGGATCAGCATCCAGACACCAAAAGTCTGGCTCGGTTGATCGATCTGCACTGGATCTGGCTCAGATGCGACAGGTCTTTACTTGAGAGGGACATCTTCCAACACTGATTCGTGGCGTGGGACAGCCAGCACTAGTAGCGAATAATCCAAGAAAAATAGGGTGTTGCAGCACTCCCTATATTGCCTTATCGCTACTGGCCATTGACGTCAGTCTACCCATGTGTGAACTGCTGTCCAGAGAGGAAGGTACCTCCTCTACTGGCTTGGGGAACTGCTGTTAACACTTTGCCAGGAGGACCAGGTGGCTGGAACGAACAATGGGCAAAAACAATGACACTCAGCATACCAAAATCTTTTATCGACCAATCGAAGCCGCGATTCGGTGGAGCAGCTTGATGCGGGTTGAAGCCAGGATTCTTCGTGAATTCGCTGGGAAGTGCATGCCAGGCCCAAATGACTTCCCAAGATGGCCAGAGCTCAAGCTCAACATCGAACGCATCCTGGATGGCCTCAGAAACGGTGAACTGCATTACGGAAAAGGCGGCGTTACTCGCGACGATCCAGCACTACTCGACGACCCTGATCTCACTATTCGCCATGTCGATCTCAAAGCCTGGATGTCCCAATTCTATCCCGATCAAAAACCTGAATTTCTGTTCGACGACATGGAGCGACAACTGCACCCCGCTATCAGCGCGGACACCATGCAAGTCTTGCTGGCCGATCGTGAAGCGCTGAAACTGAGGATTGCCGACATGGAACAAAGTTTACAGATCCTGCAGGATAAACATCGCCTACTGAGCGAACAGAGCAAAAATCAGGAAGCGGCTGAGCGTGATATTTCGACCAGAAGCGAGGCCACCTATCTCAGCATCGTCGGCGGTCTGTTGACGTTGCTGCTTGGCCAATCTCCTAGCGGCAAGCGCTACTCTTCATTTAACACCACTGATTCCATAATAAGCACATTGCTGGCCTACTACCCAGGCCGTCCAGGGCTCAGCGAAAGAACCTTGTGGTCGAAGTTCAAGGCTGCCAAACAACATATCAATACCGATCCATACTGACTGCAATTGCAGGTCCGTCTTCTGCAATTGCAGTGCAATGCATACTGTCAGGGCATGAAATGGCGAGCACGTTCCTCAACACGCTAACGAGCGTCCAGGAGTGCTCAATATGTCCTCACAATCTCTCCCGACACAACCGGTCGAACGCCGCATCTTGCGCCGTGCCGAGGTTGAAGCCAAGACCGGCTTCAAGCGCGCACACATCTACAACCTGATGAAAGCGGGCAAATTTCCCAAGGCGTTGCGCCTGGGTGTGCGCGCCGTGGGCTGGGACGCTGCCGAAATCGACCAGTGGATCGAAGACCGCCTCAACGAGCGTACCTGACGTTTCCTTTTCGGACTAATCCATTCGAGGAGGAAACACATGCAGGTGGTATCCATCATTTCGACCAAGGGCGGCGTGGGCAAGACCACCACGGCCGCCAACCTGGGCGGCATCGCGGCCGATGCGGGGCTGCGCGTCCTGTTGCTCGACTTGGACGTGCAGCCCACCCTGTCCAGCTATTTCACGCTGCATTCCCATGCGCCGGGTGGCATCTATGAGCTGCTGGCCTTCAACGAGCAGGATCATGCCCGCCTGATATCGCACACCGTCATCGACGGCCTGGACCTGGTGCTGTCCAATGACGACAAGGGACAACTGAATACCCTGTTGCTGCATGCGCCCGACGGCCGGCTGCGGCTGCGCAATCTGCTACCTGCGCTCCGCCCCCACTATGACCTGCTGCTGATCGATACCCAGGGCGCACGCAGCGTCCTGCTGGAGATGGCGGTACTGGCCTCCGACCTTGCCCTCTCTCCGGTCACGCCCGAGATTCTGGCAGCACGGGAATTCCGCCGTGGCACCCTGCAATTGATGCAGGACATCGCGCCCTACCGGCGTCTTGGCATCGAACCGCCGCCGCTGCAACTGCTCATCAACCGAGTTCACTCGGTCTCCGCCAATGCGCGGCTGATCCAGGAGGCGCTGCACGACCTGTTTGCCACTGAGCCAGGCATCGTCGTGCTCGATACCCGCATCCCGGCCATCGAAGCCTACCCCCGTGCCTCGACCCAGGCCCAGCCCGTTCACCGGGTGGAGTACCGCCGCCCCAAAGGGCGAGTCACGCCGGCTGCCTTCGACACCATGCGCACACTGGCCTGCGAGTTGTTTCCCGCCTGGGAATCAGTATTCAACCAGTTGCGAGCTGGTGCGCATCAGAGGGTTGGCACATGAACCGCTTCCCCATTCCGGCGCGGGGTTACAAGCGCCTCAAGCCACTGATCGAGTTTGCCCTGAACGAAGGCTGGGAAGTCACTCGCACCGCTGGGGGC
>JAUIMF010000062.1 GCA_030433415.1 Gammaproteobacteria bacterium
GGGATCGCAAGCGCCCGGTGATCGTGGTGCTCACGCCGGGCATCTACAACTCCGCCTACTTCGAACATGCGTTTCTCGCCCAGGGCATGGGCGCCGAACTGGTGGAGGGTGCCGACCTGTTCGTCGACGACGATGATTGCCTGTACATGAAAACCGTGGATGGGCCTGTACGCGTCGACGTCGTGTACCGTCGCATCGACGAGGACTTTATGGATCCCGAAGCGTTCCGCGAGGATTCGGTGCTGGGGGTGGCGGGACTGATGCGGTCCTGGCGCGCCGGTAACGTGGCAATTGCCAATGCCCCGGGCTCCGGCGTGGCGGATGACAAGGTGGTCTACGCCTTTGTGCCCGACATGATCCGCTACTACCTGAACGAAAAACCCCTGATCCGCAGCGTCCCCACCTATCTGTGCATGCGCGAGAAGGACCGGGAGTACGTGCTCGACAATATCGCGGACCTCGTCGTGAAACCGGCGAACGAATCCGGCGGCTACGGTCTCATGGTCGGTCCCCACGCCGACAAGGCCACGCATCGCAAATTCGCGAAGCTGATCGAGAAGAATCCGCGCAACTACATCGCCCAGCCGACGCTGGCCCTGTCGACGGCGCCGACGTTTATCGGCGACGACATCAAACCGCGCCATCTCGATCTGCGACCGTTCATTCTGCAGAGCAAGGAGACCTGGGTAACGCCGGGTGGTCTGACCCGCGTGGCCATGGTGGAGGGGTCACTGGTGGTGAACTCGTCCCAGGGTGGCGGCAGCAAAGACACCTGGATCGTGGAGGGACGCCTGTGACCATGCTTTCTCGCGTCGCCCAGCGCGTTTACTGGATGGGCCGTTATATAGAGCGGGCGGAAGACACGGCGCGCCTGGTGTCTGCCTACAACCACATGATTCTGGATATACCGCAGGGCTCGCAGCCCGGCTGGGAAATCCTTATACGGATTCTCGACGCCGATCCGATCTTTGATGAGTGGTTCCGGGTGCGCAACGAGCAGAATGTGCTGCGCTTGTTGATTGGCGAGGCCGACGCGCCGTGCAGCATTCCCTACGCGGTCAGGGCGGCGCGCGAGAATGTGCGCACCACGCGCGATGTACTGCCCGACGAGGTCTGGGAACTGGTCAACGAGTTCTATCTGTACACCAACGACGCCGCTGAAAAATCCGTGGGGCGCCGTAATCGCCAGCAGTTCCTCGAAGAGGTGATCCGTCGTGCCCAGGTGATCAACGGTGTGCTGCGCAGCACCCTGTGCCGGGACCACAGTCACCGGTTCATCCGCATGGGCCAGTTCCTGGAGCGGGCAGACATGACGACGCGTATCGTCGACGTTGGGGCATCGGATTTTCTCAGCCGTGAAGGGGCGCCCCATGGCATTGACCACCTGCTGTGGGGCACGCTGCTCCAGTCCCTGTCAGCGCTCGGTGCCTACCGTCGCCTGATTGGGCCCTTGGTGGAGAAGAACGCTGCGGTGGATTTTGTCTTTATGGAGCCAACCTTCCCACGCTCTGCTCGCTACTGTCTCTGGGGTCTGCGTGACGAGCTCGGACCGCTCACCAACAACAAGGCAGCGCTGCGCGCCCTCGAGCGGGCGCGTCGCCGCCTGCGGGGGTTCAGCGCTGAAGCCATGGATGCGCCACAGCTGCACCGCTACATCGACGACCTGCAGGTCATGATCAATGACCTGCACAACGCGATCGACGAAACCTGGTTCCTCAGCGCCACCGAATGAGACAGTTCGCCTGTGACTGCGGCGCTGCGGTCTATTTTGAAAACGACTTCTGCATCAATTGCGGGTCTGCGCTGGGCTACGACCCCCGGCGCAACGATATGGTGACGCTCGCGGACTGGGGCAACGGCGTCTATCACGATCTGCTAGGCAACGGCTACCGCTACTGCGGAAATGGCGAGGAGTTCGGTGTCTGCAACTGGCTCCGCCCCTCCGACGATGCCAGCCACTTTTGCGTGGCCTGTCAGTTCAATCGCACCATACCCGACCAGTCCCGCAGCGAGAACCAGCAGCGCTGGCAGGTTCTTGAACGGGCAAAGAAGCGCCTGTTCTACACCCTAGGCCAGCTCAATCTGCCGCTGATCAATGGCTGGCAGGACCCCCAGCGCGGGCTGCTACTGGACTTTATCGAAGATGCGCGCTCCAGCGATGAATACCCCGAGACCTTCGTGTCGACGGGTTACCTCGGCGGCGTTGTCACGATCAATGTGCTCGAGGCCGATGACGCGGCGCGGGTTGCGGCGCGAGAGGAACTGCACGAGCGCTATCGCACGGTTCTGGGGCACTTGCGCCATGAATCAGGGCACTACTACTGGGCGTTGCTGAATCCAGACGCCGACATGCTGTGGGAGTTTCGCGAGTTGTTCGGTGACGAACGTGACGATTACCGCGGTGCTCTGGACCGGCATTATCACGAGGGCCCGCCCGCGGATTGGCGCGAGCGTTATATCAGCGCCTATGCCAGCGCCCACCCCTCAGAGGACTGGGCAGAATGCTGGGGACATTACCTGCATATCTACGATGCGCTGGAGACGGCGTGGGCCCACAAGCTGCTTGGGGTACAGCCGCCGGTTATGACCATGGCTGAGCGCCTCGGCGCCTGGTCACGCATCAGTCTGATGCTGAACGAACTCAATCGCAGCGTCGGCCGCGGTGATGCCTATCCCTTTGTGATCAATGAACTCGTGGCAGAGAAGCTCGAATTTATTGAGGCTGCGATTCATCGCCTGCGAGCACTGAACTGAGCGACGGCAGGTTTTCGAAGGCCAGGCGGATGTTGTCATCCCAGCTCTGGCGCAGTTCTGACAGGTAGGGGTGATTCTCTTCGAGTTTGCAGTACTGCTCCTGCGGCAGCAGCGAGTCCTTGCGATAGAAAAGACATTCCAGCGGGGGTCCCACCGTGGCATTGGAGCGCATGGTGGAGTCGATCGAGACCAGGGCGCAGCGCATGGCGGTTTCTATCGGTGTGTCGGGCCGGATAATGCGATCCAGGATCGGTTTGCCATACTTGGTTTCACCGATCTGCAGATACGGGTATAGATCCGACGCGGTGATGTGGTTGCCCTCGGGGTAGATCATATACAGCTCGGGTGCGTGGCCCTTGATCTGCCCCCCGAGGATGAAGCTGGCGCTGGCATTGAAGCCGGCGTTGGGACCGCCCTTTTTCGCATATTTGCGTTGTTCGGCCAGGCTGAGTTCCCCGATGTAATCCGCCACATCGCTCACGTAGCGGGCATTGAAAATGTTGAACTCCGACTCTTCTTCTTCGAGGTCCCGCTGGATCTGGGCAATAACGGCCTGGCTTGTGGCCAGGTTACCCGCGGTCAGGACGATGAGCGTACGGTCATAGGGCACCGAGAAGCGGTGCATCTTGCTGTAGGTACTGACGCGGTCCGGACCCGCGTTGGTGCGCGAGTCCGAGCAAAACACCAGACCCTCATCCAGAGCAATGGCGAGGCAATAAGTCATGAATCCGAGAAACAACATCCTGAGGACGAAGGAGCGAATATAGCAAAAAATAATTTTTGATCGACCTTGACCGCCACGGCGTCCTCTGATGCGATGACGCGGTGGCCAGCATGTCTGACAAGGGCGTAATCACGTTGCGTACGGTGGCGCTGGCGACGCTCGTTCTGTTGCTGTCTCACGCCGAGACACTTTTTGCCCAGGAACTTGTGCCCCGCGCCTACTGGCCGAGCCCCGTCGGGACCAACGTGCTGGTGCTGGGATATCAGTATAGCAGCGGCGACATCGTGGTGGATCAATCCCTGCCCGTCGTCGGTGTCGACTCCACCATTGACTACGGTCAGATCAGCTATCAGCACACCACGGACGTGCTCGGACGCACCGCCACCTTCTCGATTGCCCAGGGCTGGGCCGATGGCGATACCACCGGCTTTGTCGACGGAGAGCGGGTTGAGCGGCGGACCGTGGGCGCCATGGATACCGTCGGTCGCTTTGCCATCAACCTGATGGGGGCACCGGCCATGGATCGCGAAGCATTTCGCGAGATGCGCGCCAACCCCCGACCCATTGTCGGCGCGAGCCTGACGGTGTCGGCACCAACCGGTACCTATGACAAGGATCGCGTCGTGAACCTGGGTGGAAACCGCTGGGCGGTGAAGCCGGCGCTGGGGGCCATTCTGCACCTGACGCCATCGCTGATGCTCGAGACCGAAGCGGCCGCCTGGATTTTTCAGGACAACGATGAGTTTGTCGGCGACACGCGCAAGCAGGACCCGGTGCTGGGCCTGCAGCTTCATCTGGTCAAGCGCTTTCGTCCTGGCCTGTGGGCGGCCCTGGACGCCAATTTTTACACCGGTGGTCGAACCCGGGTGGATGGTGTTGAGAACAGCGACCTGCAGCGAAATTCGCGATTTGGGGCAACACTGGTCTATCCCGTTGCGCCGGGTCATGCGTTAAGGGTCAGTCTCTCGACCGGCACCGTGACCGAAAATGGCGGCGACTATGACTTGCTGGGACTCGCCTGGATTCATATTTTCTAGCGTCTGGCACGCCAGCGTTGTCCGCCGCGAAGTGTTAGGGTGACGCGTGTTTCGGCAACGCAAACAATAAGGATACGCCATGAACAATGAGATGCTGACGCCGGTGCTCGCCCTGGCCAGCTGGACCCTGGTGATGATGATCTGGATGTATGTGACGCGAATACCCGCGATGAACCGGGCGGGGATCGACGTCAAGGCAATGAAAGAAAAATCCGAGATGGACGTGCTGCCCCGCGCCGTACGTCAGGTGGCCGACAACTACAATCACCTGCACGAACAGCCCGTGGTGTTCTATGCCCTGGCGTTTTATTGCCATCTGGCGGGTACCGCCGATGCGGTCAATGTGGGACTGGCCTGGGCGTACGTGGGGCTGCGCGTAGCCCATTCGGTGTTTCAGGCGCTCGTCAACTTTATTCCTCTGCGGTTTGTGCTCTTTTTGCTGTCGGCGCTTTGCCTGGTGGCCATCACGGTGCGTAACCTGACGCTGCTGTAGTACTCAAGCTGTTGGAGGTTGCAGCAGCAGCGTGGCCACCCCGGCGGTGCCGTCGCGCACGGTGAGTACACGGGTACCGGGGCGCCGGCCCTTGCGGGTCTCTGAGACATCGAAGCCCGCGGCGCTTAGCCGGTCACTGGCGGCCTCTGCGTCGGCAACGCGCCAGCTGAGGCCGTAGAAGCGGTCCTGCGCTGCGGGTGTATCGGCATCCAGGGTCTGGAACACTTCGACGATCAGGTCACCGCAGCGAAAAAACAGCAGGCGGGCGTTCCAGTCCGCGCGACTCAGGTCCATGCGCAGGTCCAGGCCCAGGCGTGATCCCAGCAGGTAGGCGGTTGCGGTCGCGTCGGTAGAGGCGACGACGATGTGATCCAGTCCCAGAACTGTTGATGGTTCCGCGGCGGGTCGTGTTCGCTCAAGAAAAGACAGCGCCAGTCCTCGACTGGCATCGTCGTCGGTCAGCGCCAGCATGGGCATGCCCTCGGGATGGTCCGGGCCATCGACGACGTCGAGGCCAACATTGCCCGCGCGACGGCGGAGCCGCTGCAGGTCATCGACGGCAAAGGCGGCGCCCACCAACCCTGTGCTGCTGTCGCTGGCAACGAGCATCACATCGACGTTACCCGAAGCAAACCGGCATGCGTCACGCCCGTCCCAGACTCCGCGCCAGGCCGGTGCACAACCCAGCAGTGTTTCGTAGCTGGCGGCATCACCCTGCAGATCGGTGGTGGCGATCGTCAGGTGGTCGAGGCTGAGGATGGGAGAGGCCATGGATCGTCCTTTTTTGTGTTGGGTACTGGCGTCGTGATGTTACGGGGTTCACGGGAGCTACACTGAATTGGCGTATCAGCGAAAGCTGGCGATCTGTTCCAATGGTTTCTTGATCGTTGCGGCTCTGGGTACACGGGCATCGTCGGCGGCGTAGCCCACGACCAACAGAATGTAGGGCCGTTCGTTGCCGGGACGCTCGAGAATCTCATTCAGGAATTTCATGGGGTTGGGCGTGTGCGTCAGCGTGGCCAGTCCCGCCTGATGCAGGGCGGTGATCAGAAGTCCCGTGGCAATGCCGACGGATTCCGAAATGTAATAATTTTTCTGTCGTGAACCATCCTCACGAACGCCATACCGTTCGGCAAAGATCGCGATCAGCCACGGTGCGGTTTCCAGAAAGGGCTTGTTGGCATCGGTGCCCATTTTTTTGAGATCGTCCAGCCAGGCTTCGCCCGCCTTGCCGCCGTAGAACGCCTGTTCCTCTTTTTCGGCCGCGATGCGGATCGATCGTTTGATGGCAGGATCCTGTACGCAGGCAAAATGCCACGGTTGGTGATTGGCGCCGGACGGTGCGGTGCCCGCGGCGCGCAGGCAGGTTTCAATCACCTCCCGATCCACGGGGCGATCGCTGAACTGACGCACGGTGCGGCGCGTGCGCACGGCGTCATAAAAGTGTTGCGCCGCGGCAAGGCTCTGCTCGCCATTCAGGGTCGGGCGTGGCGGCAGGGGTACGGGGTCGTAGCTATAGTCCATGGATCGTCTCGCTCTGCGGGGGGCGCAGCATGGTTGTCATGGGTGGGCACCCCGGGGCGGGCTCAAAGGTCTCGCGAGCGACGAAGCCCAGGCGCTGGTAAAGGCCCGTGTTGGCCGGATTGCTGTTCTCGAGATAGCTGGGCAGACCCATACGGTCGGCGTGTTGTAGCGATTCGCGAATAATACGTCCGCCCAGTCCCTTGCCCCGGCCCTGGGGTAGCACGCCGACCGTGAACAGGTACATGTGGGGTTCGCGGGGTCGTCGGTGGGCCATCGCGGCATCGACCGCCAGCGCTCGAAACAGGTACTTTAAGCTGACGCCGTCGCGCAAAATCAGCGCCAGCCGCAGCTGAATCCACAGCGACAGGTCCTTGGCCTGATTGGGCCACAGCCACATGGTGGCGGCCTTGTCCTCAAGAAGGCAGCAATGGCCCCAGGGCAGGTAGAGTTCCTTCGCCAGCAGCGCGAACAGCGCCCGGATCGCGCGGTCCGAGCCCATGGTCCACCGGGATACGGGGTCCGTGGTGAACGCTTCACCGATGATCTCGCCGACGCGGGTGCCGTCCTCGGGAGTGGCCAGGGGCATAGGGGAACCTCAAGAGATTTCAGGCTAAAGCAGCTAATCGCCCATCATCATAAGGTAAACATCTGCCAAGGTTCGATTCTCTCGAGGATTGAAGGCGCGCGTATGGGGTATGGTATCTCGCCCTACGGTGCCCTCAGGGGTGTTTTTTGCTGGCAGAGGCAGATAGAGAATGAATGAGGCAGCAAGTCCTGGCTGGGTCGCGGTTCGCAGGGCCGTAAAGACGTTCCTCGAAGAGCGTATTTACCCTGTTGAGCATGTTCTTCATGGAGAGAACCGCACCGAAGCAAATCTGACCATAGCGCGGCTTATGCAGGAGGCGAAAGAAGCGGGTTTATGGGCACTTGGCCACCCGGTGGAAATAGGCGGGCAGGGGATGCCCTTCATGGACTATGTCTACATCAACGAGGTGATTGGTCGTTCGGAGCACGCTCAATTGGTGTTTGGAACGTTGACGCTGCAAGACTCGATCATGCTGCATCAACACGCTTCGCCCAAATGGCGTGAGGCATTTCTCCAACCCATGGTTGAGGGTAAGCTCTTTCCAAGCTTTGCCATGACCGAGCCGGCAATCGCGTCATCGGACCCGACACAGTTGGAAACCCGGGCGGAGCTTGTCGATGGGCATTGGGTGATCAATGGCCGTAAGTGGTTTACCACGGGAGCGGATAATGCCGCTTACACAACGGTGATGTGCCTGACCGAACCCGATGCCCCCCGCCACCATGCTTACAGCATGATCATCGTGCCCACGAATGTGCAAGGCTACAATATTGTTCGCGATACACCTGTTCTAGGCATGAGTGGCTCGCACTTCGAGGTGCAGTACGACAACGTACGCGTGTCCGCAGAGAATTTGCTGGGCGGTCGTGGTCAGGGGTTTGTTATTGCGCAAAAACGTCTGGGGCCAGGGCGTATATTCCACTGCATGCGTTGGCTGGGTCAGGCGCAGCGGGCCTTCGATCTGATGTGCTACCGCTTGCACAATCGTGCGGCTTTTGGCTCCTCGCTGGCAGATAAACAATTACTTCAAAAACATGTTTTCGACTCGGCGGCTGAAATTCGCGCCTGCCGCCTTCTTACCCTGGATGCCGCACGGCGAATCGATGGCGGTGATGATGCGCGTATGGAAATCGGGCAGTTAAAAGTGGTGGGAGCCCATATGTTGCACAATGTGATTGACCGTGCGATTCAGGTTTACGGAGCAGCGGGCCTGTCTGACGATACGCCGTTGAGCCGCATGTATCGCCACGCGCGAGAAGCACGAATCTACGATGGCCCTGATGAAGTGCATATTCAGGCCACGGCAAGGCGCATTCTTAACCGATACCGAGATGGTGGGGCGGGTATTGATTTTGGCGAAGAAGACGCCGGCGTGGGCGCCTGAATGCTGATCGAATCGGATGTGCCCGGCTTGCTCGCGATAGCGGTAGGCAGGCATCTGGGTGCTCATATGAACGTTGAAAATGTTGTTCCACTCACCGGTGGTGCCGCATCCACTACATTCCGGTTTGATTTGGCAGGCGCCGATTCATCGCAGCAGTGTATTCTGCGCTGTGCGGAACTGAAGTCGGGTTTCTGGGTGGGCGTTGACAAGACTACCGAGGCAGAGGTGCAGCAGGCTTGCTTTGATGCGGGTATTCCTGTGGCCGAGGTGATCTTCGTGCTCAATGCAGATGACGGCCTTGGACAGGGTTACGTGATGACCTGTCTGAGGGGGGAGACGATACCGCAGAAAATTCTTCGCAAAGAGATCTATCGTGACGTGCGTGGGCGGTTGGCTGCCCAGTGTGGCAAGTTACTGGCAGCGATCCATGCCGTGGAGCCAGTGCATGGACTGGCGAGGTTGTCCGTCGCCGATCAGCTGGGTGCTCTAGAGCAGGAGTACCGTCGCCATGATCGGTCGATTCCGGCGTTTGAGCTCGCGTTGCGCTGGCTTTATCTCAACAAAGTCGAGCGGGGGGAGTGTTCCCTGGTACACGGAGACTTTCGCAACGGCAACTTGCTGGTCACCCCCGAAGATGGGGTGCACGGTGTGCTGGATTGGGAGCTCTGCCACGTGGGTGATCCGATGGAAGACCTTGGCTGGCTTTGCGTCAATTCCTGGCGCTTCGGAAATCCGGAGCTGCCCGTCGGGGGATTTGGTGATCGGGCGTCACTGTTCGCGGCATACGAAGCGGCATCGGGGCGAGCCGTGGACCCGGCGCGCGTCCGTTACTGGGAATTGTTCGGCACCTTGAAGTGGGGGGTGATTTGTCTGTACATGAGCGCTGACAATGCGGGGCAGCAGCTGTCTCTTGAGCACGCCGCCGTTGGCCGTCGTGTTTCAGAATGCGAGGCGGATTTGCTGGCGATGCTGGCGGGTCGGGATACATGAGTGGCGAAAAGCCAGCGACCCAGGAGCTGGTCGCCGCGGTGATCCGGCTATTTGACGATGAGTTGCTGGAGCAGATTGACCCGCCGGATTTGAAGTTCAAGGCACTTATTGCCCGAAACGTGCTTCAAATCGTGGAGCGCGAGTTGGATCAGGGTGCGACCAGCGCGAACATTGAGGCCCGTGCGCTCCGCGATTTTGGTGCTGAGGGAGATGATGCAGCCACGGTGTTGGCATTGCGTCGATCACTCAGCATGCAAATTCAGTCCGGCAGGTTTGATGATCGTATTGCTGAGGTGGCAAGCGGGTTGACGCCCGCCGCACTGACGCGTCTGCTTATCGATAACCCGAGATACGCAACGCTTGCCTCGGTAAAGCAAGGGATTGATGCCGATTCAGTGGGATGATCAGTGGACGTTGGTTTGAGCGCCGCGTCCGTCCTAACAGGAGTTTTCCACCTGTTCAGCTCAGCGCAAGCCACACTCCCACCGCGATCATCAGCGTCCCCGCGATACGATTGATGACAGCAACGTTGCCCCGACGCGCCAGCGCACGGCTCAGCGCCTTGCCCCCGACCGCGTAGGCGGTCATGCACAGCAGTTCCGACATCGTCACGATCAGTACGATAGCGGCAAAATGCAGGTTCAGCGCGCTACCCAGGCCGTTTGACGTATTGAGCAGAAACGGCGGCAACAGCACCAGAAAGAAAGCCCAGCCCTTGGGATTGCCCACGGCGGTCACGAAGCCCTGCAGGGCCAGCATGTGCCGGGCTGGAGGTGCACGCTGTTCCAGCTGTTCCATGGATACGGACAGAGCGCCGCGAGATCGCCACAACTGCACGCCGAGCCAGCCAATGTAGGCTGCGCCCAGGTATTTAAAGACCTGAAAGCCGGTGGGATACCGCATCATCAGGCTGGCCACGCCGATGCCACAAAGCAGCGTCACCAAGGCCACACCCAGCACTTCTCCTGCCATCATCCACAGCGTGCGCCGCAGGCCCACGGTCATTCCCAGGGTCATGGCCAGCGTCATGCACATGCCCGGCGTCGCCGATATGAGCAGCATGGTGGGAATAAAAAGCAGAAGCTTGGTGGCGTCGATGGTCATGCAAACGCGGGCGGTGTTGTCGCGGCAGGGTTTCGCCCGAAGGCTGTGCCGGGAGTTTGCCAGCATTGGTCCGGCGATGCCCGTGTCCGCAGCAGCCAGGCATGGGCTATGGGTGACTTCGGGGACGCAGGTTCAGGCCACCGATACCTCTCGGGCGTGGGGTATGGCGGCTTCGATTGATCGACCCAGTTCCTCGCGATAGAGCGTCTCGAAGTGACTGCAGGCAGCGCGTATGCCGCCCAGTTCACCGGGCAGTACAGGCTCAAGAACGCTGACGCGAATGTTTGCTGGCCTGATCAGCAGGCTGCCTTTTGGCAGGGCATCCTTCACGTTGTGCAGCACAATGGGCACGATCGGTACTCTGGCTTTTTTTGCCAGATAGAACGCGCCCTGCTTGAACGGTTGCAGCGTGCCGAGGGTGCTGCGCGTACCCTCGGGTGCAATCGCGAGGGAGCGCCCGTCGTTGAGTACACCCAGCGCCCGCTGCAGCACCGCCGACTGGTCGGGGTTTTTACGGTCCACAAATATCGTATCGATCTGGCGCAACAGGGGGCCGACGATCGGAGCATCGGCCATCTCCTGTTTGCAGAAAGGCACCACGTCCTGCTCCAGAAGCCTGGCCAGCACCACGGCATCCAGCAGACTCTGGTGATTGAAGACAAAGATGCAGGGGCGATGGGCCGCCAGATGCTGTTTGCCCTCGACCTGCAATGTCAGACCCGCGGAGCGACCCGCCAGTCTGCCGAGCAATCGCGTCAGGCCATTGGCACGTTGCTGGGCCCCGATGCCCAGAGCGCTGCCAACGCGACCGGCCAGCCAGGTGCTGGTGATGGCCTGGGTGGTCAGGCTGGTGCGCGTGAGCGATGCCACATCGGCGCTACCGCGAGACCGAAACTTAAGGATGGGCCAGCCCTCCAGCGTGGCGCGCCGTGCCAGTCGATCCGACGGGTTCACCGCTACTGGGTGTCCCACGGCTTTCAACAACGGTAGATCTGCGCACGAGTCGCTGTAAAACCAGGCGTCATCCATGCGGCCGCCGTACTTGCGTAGCATGGCTCGGGCAGCGAGCACCTTGCCCTCGGCAAAACACATGGGTGTTTGTACGGCACCAGTGAAGCGACCCTCCTTCACGACCAGCTGGGTGCAGCAGATTTCGTCGATGCCCAGTTCGCGGGCGATGGGCTCGGCCTGATACCGGCTTGCCGATGTCACCATGACCACGTGGTGCCCTGCGCGTCGATGGGCCTCGATGAGCACGATGGACTCCGAGAAAACCTTCTGCGCGAGATGGTGATCGTAAGCGCGTTGCCCCATCGCTTCGAGATTGCTTTCGCAGGTGCCCTTCAGGGCACGGCTGAGGCGGCGAACCAGGCGGTGATAGCTACCCCCTGTACCTCGGCGATCAGGTCCCTTGACCAGGTCCTGCATCAGGCCCGCCGCCTCCTGCCACTGTCCGTCGCTCAAGCTTTGGCTGATGGTTTCGCGGGCCAGGGCGAAGATGGAGTACCCGCAGATCAGGGTTCCATCCAGATCAAAAAACGCGATTCGCGCCGATCCTTTGTCAGTCGGCAGCGTGCCCGTGTAGTGGGTGATGTCTGTGGCTGTCATGGCGTGGCGCCCCTGATCCGGAAGAGGTGTTCAACAACGGTGCGTCGAACCTGCTGAACAGCGATTGCAATAAGCCTGCCAGCCAACGCAAAGACACGGTGAGCTAAGTGTTCTGTGGAGTTAGCCGATTTTCGCGTGATTTTCCTGTAGAAATGTGACAACTCGAATGCCGCGATTTCGACCGGTGGGTATGTTCGTGAATGAGTGCCCCGATTTGGTGCGTTCCGATGGCTTAGCAGAGATCGTAAGCGCTAATCAGAGAGCGAACAGTCTGCTTGTCGTTGAACATCAGCACATCGAGAATCGACAGCCAGGGAACGAACTCATTGCCGAACTGCCGGTACTCGACCAGACGGGGTTCGACGAATTTCAGCTCAACGCCTTTTGCGCGGAAGTAGTCCCGGTCATACAGCGCCTGACCGTTGGCGGCGTTGACGTAGGTGCTGCAATCAAGGGACCTGCAAATCGCGATGAGTCGATCCGATTTTTCGAGGCCCGCGGTTTGTGGGCTCGCGATGGATGACGTCTTCCAGATGAAGTCGGTTTCGAGGTAGGCATAAACGCGCACGATCGAGTCGATGGCCATGGCGGCGATGTTCTCGTGGTCGGTCGATAACCAGTCGTTCAGAAGGGGCAGAACGGCCTGGTAGTGCGGTGCCTTTTTGTAAGCGCCCTCGATGCGCGCCATGAATTTCTGCACAAACTGCGAGGTAACCAGCGGGCGGGTGTCCAGGATCAGGCGGTTCTGGCTTGCCCCTGCAACGGGAACGGTGAACAGATACTCAGCCTTGTTGAGCAGAATCCGGTTCCGGTTGATCCACCCGCGCTTGATGTAGTGCACGTCGTCGTAGAACACCATGCAGTCCGAGGCTTCTATCAGGTTGAAGTAGCCCACGTACGGAAACACGTAGGGCTGCATCACCGCCAGCCCGTCTGCCTTCACGCTACGCACTGAGCTGGAATCAGGTAGGGTTTGCTGCGGTGAGAGAGGTCCGCTGTGATCGCTTCAGGTGCGATGTCGTAGTGCAGCAGGTCCCTCAGAATCAGCTTCATCATGGGGAACTGCAGCTCGAGTACATCCTCATAACTGTCAAAGTCCTCCGCGAGCATTGCAGCCTGCACGATGATTTCTCCGCCATCGATGGCATCGATCATGTAGTGCGCAGTGTTCCCCAGGATCGGGGTCTTGTCGGTGAGTGCCCGGTCTATGGGCATCAACCCTTTGTACGCAGGCAGCAGCGAGGGGTGAAAATTGATCAGCCGACGAGCATATTTCTGGATCAGGCTCCCTTTGAACAGGCGCGTGCCGAAGCACAGCAAATAATCGATGGCATGCTCATCCAGCGCCCGCTCGATAAATGTCGACGTTGAGTGGTTTGGTCTGTCGGGATCAAACTGTGGGTGATGGCCGGCGAACTGGATCAACCTGCTGCCGAAGAGCTTCGACAATGCCGCGATGACGTCAGGCTGGTCGCCGTCATACACAACTATTTCGGGGGGCAAGGACTCCAGATTGGCGCTACGGGAGTAGAACTTGATGACCCGGGAAGCGCCCCCGGAACAATAGATTGCGAAGGACTTGTTGCGGCTGCTCATTCAAGGAGACCTTGCGTGGGCTCCGGTCGGGGATTGTTTTTGGATGATAGGCCTTTGGTGGTTGAGATTCCATGAGGGCCGCCATCATGTGCTGTCGGGAGTCGTCCTGGCATTTAGCTATGGTTTTCCATGTTGTATGGCTAGGAGTTTATCCCGCAAAGCGAAACGGACTGATGTGACCCCAGAGCGGCCTCACGGATTAAGTTACTCGCTCACGCTTCATAACGAAAAGCACGAGAGGATATTAGGATTTGATAATGCACATCCCGTTCCGGCGAATAGAGGTCCCAGCGGGAAACAGCACAAGTTTCATGATCACAGGCACAAATATGAGAAAACCCGTATCTATAAATTCGAAGAAACCAGCAAGATCATTTCAGATTTCTATGCCGCTGTAGATCAGATCATGAAAGAGAGAGGAGTAAAGATATGAAGACCTTAAAGGTAGGAATAGCCAGTTATCAGGAAATGAAGGAGCGGACAATGGCCATCGCGCGCGGCGAATACAAGCCCAAGCGCGGAGAGCCCAAAGTCTGGTTTCCCTCTCTGGAAGCCTTTGCCGGTGTTCTCTCGGAAGGCAACAGGGAGCTGCTACAGATCATCATTGATAATCAGCCCGAGTCTATGACGGAACTTGCTGAGTTATCAGGCCGTAAGCCGTCCAGTCTTTCACGGACGCTGAAGTCCATGGCCCACTATGGCCTCATTGATCTAAAGAAAGACAACAAGGGACGAATACGTCCCAAGGTTAACTACAAGGACGTAGTTCTGGATTTGCCGATCTCCAAGTCACATGACGCAGCCGTGGCATAGCGCCTGATAAGGCCTATGCCGCGCTTTCCATGCGTCATTGCTCCCTCATATGGGGGTCTAAATCAAAAAATAACGCCAAAAATCAATCAGTTATTGTGGCACAGCCCTTATTGCCTTAGTCTCGGTGGGCAAATTTACAACCACGCCACAAATGGTTAAAAAATAAGCTGGTGCGGACCGTCAGAGGTCCGCGAGATCAAGGAAAGGGGACTAGATGGCGCAACTGGAAAACATAGAGGCTATAGAACGTCGCCTCTGGGGTAGTGCGGATAACTTACGGGCCAATAGCAACTACGCGAGCAATGAATACTTCATGCCTGTCATGGGGCTTATCTTCCTGCGTCATGCCTATAGCCGGTATCTCGCGATCAAGCCCGAGATCGAGGCCAGTCTTCCCAGCCGTGGGGGCAAAACCCGTCCTCTGGCCAAGGAAGACTTCTCCAGCAAGAGCGCCATCTATTTAAGGCCGGAAGCGCAATTTGACTATCTCGTTAATCTCTCCGATGCGGATGATCGGGCCCAGGCCATTATCAACGCCATGGAGATGATCGAGGAGGACTACGAGACCCTTGATGGCGTTCTACCAAAGAGCGAGTACCAGGAACTTGATAATGAAGTCCTTGGCAATCTGTTCCGTACTTTCAACGATCCGGCCCTGAAAACAGCCACGGGCGATATCTTTGGCCGTATCTACGAGTATTTCCTGACACAGTTTGCCGACCAGAAAGCCCATGACGGCGGTGAGTTCTTTACGCCGGTCTCACTTGTTCAGATGATCGTGAATGTGATCGAGCCCGATCACGGGGATGTGATCGATCCCGCCTGCGGTTCCGGCGGCATGTTTGTGCAGAGCGCCCACTTTATCGAGCACCTTCACAAAAACCCGCAGGATGTGGCGACCTTCTACGGGGCCGAGAAGAACCCGACGACTATTCGTCTTGCCAAGATGAACCTGGCCGTCCACGGCCTGGAAGGGAAAATCTCCAAGGCTATCAGTTATTACGAAGACCCCCATGAAATGCTCGGCAATGCCGATTTCGTGATGGCCAATCCGCCCTTTAACGTCGATGACGTTGATGCGGAGAAAATCAAGAATGATCCGCGTCTACCCTTTGGCCTGCCGGGAGTAAATAAGCAGAAGAAGGTCTCCAACGGTAACTATCTCTGGATTTCGTATTTTTATAGCTACCTGAACGATAAAGGCCGCGCAGGATTTGTTATGTCCTCGCAGGCCTCCAGTGCCGGAGGCGGGGAAGCCGAAGTGCGCCGGAAGCTCATTGAAACAGGCCATGTGGGCGCGATGGTCGCGATCCGCTCGAACTTCTTCTATACCCGTTCGGTGCCTTGCGAGCTCTGGTTCCTCAATAAGAACAAGCCGGAGGAGATGAAAGATAAAGTCCTGATGCTTGATGCCCGGAATGTATTTCGTAAGGTCACGCGCAAGATTTTTGATTTTTCGCCAGAGCAGCTTGCCAATCTGACGTCTATCGTCTGGCTCTATCGTGGCGAGAATGAGCGTTTTGTAGCGCTGATTGAAAGCTATCTGCAAAGAACGCTGGACGAAGCGCAGGCCGCGAAAGCACCGATGGATGAATTTATCGCCGGTCTTGATGGCGTGATCGGTAAACTGCCGTCAGTCGATGAAGAAACCACGAAAGCCTTTAAGCTACTGAGTGGTGATGTGAAGGATTTTGAAAGCACCATCGAAGCTGAGAGTAATGCCTGGGGCAAAGCCTCTCGTGATAACGCAGGGCTCATTAAGGCCGCCGAGAAACTGGAGCCCATCGCAGAAACCAGCCGCGATCTTATCAAGCAGATCGACCAGCTTTACAAGTTTGCTGAAAAGCAGGCCAAGGATGTCGGTGAAAGGGGGTTCAACAAGCTGATCAAAGAGCTCGATGATCAGCGCAAGGCTGCTGTCGAGCAGCTTAAGGAAGTGCGCTATATCTTCAAGCAGGCGCATTGGCTGCAAGACCGTTTCCCGGATGCAGAGCTTTGTGACCTAGAAGGGCTCGTAAAGCTTGTCGATTTTAAAGAGCTTGAGGCCAATGACTGGAGCTTAACGCCGGGCCGTTATGTGGGCGTGGCACCTGAAGAGGAAGACGAAGATTTTGATTTTGAAGAAACGCTACGGGATATCCATATAGAGCTAAAAGGACTCAATGAAGAGGCCGTCGTTCTCGCTGCTCAGATTCAAAAGAATTTTGAGGGGTTGGGGGTATGACTTGGGATACTGTTCCGATCTCCGATCTCGTCTTCTTCCAAGAGGGGCCCGGTCTAAGAAATTGGCAGTGGGCTGAAGATGGAATGAAGGTAATTAACGTCAAGAATATACTTGGTGACGGAACAGGCGCGGTTGATACGAGCAATTCTGATAAATACATTTCAATGTCTGAGTTTGAAAGCCGTTACCGCCATTTTGAAGTGCAAGAGCAAGATATAGTTGTTGCCAGTTCTGGGAATACATACGGTAAAGTGGGCCGAATAAAGCAGTCAAACCTTCCACTGATGATGAATACCAGCGTGATCCGATTTCGATCAAAAAATGAAGCAAAGCTCAATGATGAGTACCTTTTTTGCTTTCTTCGGTCTTCACTTTTTAAGAAACAAGTCGAGCAATTTGTGACAGGAGGAGCACAACCGAATTTTGGGCCGACACATATCAAAAAGATGTGGATACCTTATCCCCCAATTTCCTTGCAGCATTCTATCGGAGAAGTTATTTCAACCTACGACAATTTAATTCTGAATAATTTACGAAGAACAGAGCTACTAGAAGAATCTGCGCGACAACTATACAAAGAATGGTTCGTGCGATTGAGATTCCCCGGCCATGAGCATGTCAAGACTGTCGATGGGGTGCCGGAGGGTTGGATAAATACTAATGCGTTTGAAGTGGTCGATGTGTTGAGTGGCGGTACACCAAAGACATCAAATCCGGAATTCTGGGATGGAGATATTCCCTTCTTTACACCAAAAGATGCTACGAGCTCTATCTATGCAAAAAAGACTATAAAAACAATCACAGAAAGTGGATTAAATAGCTGCTCAAGTGGATTTTTCCCAAAAGATACGCTGTTTATTACCGCAAGAGGTACGGTAGGCAAACTAAATCTCGCACAAATTCCTATGGCGATGAATCAATCTTGCTACGCACTTGTTGGTAAGAAGCCATTAACACAGTTCTTCCTATATTTTGCACTTGGGGCGGGGATACAACAGGTAAAGAGCAGGGCTGTCGGTGCCGTTTTTGACGCGGTTATCAAAAACACTTTTAAAGTTATTCCGTTCACAGTCCCCACGCAGAATTTGATCGATCAGTTTACGGATTATGTATCGCCCACTGTGAAGCAGATTGACGTACTAACAAGGGAAAACGAAAATCTCGAACAAGCCCGCGACCTCCTTCTTCCCAAACTAATGAACGGGGGGATTGCTGTATGACACCAATGAATGAAGACACATTGGTGCAGCAGACCACGGCTGATTATCTTGAGGATAATCTGGCCTGGGATGAAAATGTCTTCGCATACAACAACGAAACATTCGGCCCTGAAGGCACTCTGGGGCGCAGTTCTGATAAAGATGTGGTTTTAACGCGCTATCTGGGGGAAGCGCTCGTAACGCTTAATCCTGGCCTGCCGCAGGCCGCCTATCAGGACGCCATTCGGCAGATTACAGATAGCTCTTCCTTTTCCAATACGTTGCAGATCAACCGCGAAAAGTACGAGCTCGTTAAGAGCGGTGTGCAGGTCCAGTTTAAGAACGAAAAAGGCGCGCTTGTTAAGAAGCGGCTTAAAGTTATCGATTTTGATAATCCTGAAAAAAACCATTTTCTATGCGTTCGTGAATTATGGGTGCGGGGTGACATCTATCGCCGCCGCGCGGACATCATGGGCTTTGTGAATGGCCTCCCACTACTATTTATTGAGTGTAAGACTGTCCACAAAGATATCCGCCGCGCCTATGAAGAGAACCTGTCCGATTACAAGGACACGGTGCCGCATCTCTTTCATCACAACGCGTTTGTCGTGCTCGGTAACGGCGTCAATGCCAAGATCGGATCGATCTCCAGCAAGTTCGAGCACTTCAACGAATGGAAGCGCCTGGCAGAAGATGAGCCCGGTGTTGTTGATATGGAGACCTTGCTCAAAGGTGTCTGTAACAAGCGCGACTTTCTTGATCTCTTTGAAAATTTCATCCTCTTTGATGAAAGCAGCGGCGGGCTAATCAAGATTGTGGCCCGCAATCACCAGTTCCTCGGTGTCAATCGGGCGATTGAGGCAACCAAAGACCGGAAGAGCCGTGAAGGCAAGCTCGGTGTCTTCTGGCATACGCAAGGATCGGGCAAGTCCTATTCGATAGCATTCTTCACAAGAAAGATTCACCGCAGGCTGGGGAGTAATTTTACGTTCCTGATCTGTACGGACCGGGAAGATTTGGATGGGCAAATATACAAGACGTTTGCCGGGTGCGGTCTTGTGGATAACGATGCCGATCCGTGCCGGGCGAGCTCCGGTGACAATTTGCAGCAGCTCCTCAATCAGCATAAAGCCTATGTCTTTACGCTGGTCCAGAAATTCAACAAGGATGTAGACCCGAGCGAACCTTATTCAGATCGTGATGACATTATCGTTATCACGGATGAAGCGCACCGCACGCAATATGGGCGGCTGGCGCTCAATTTGCGCAATGCCTTGCCCCATGCCAGCCGGATCGGCTTTACCGGCACGCCGCTCTTTAAAGACGATGAAATCACCCGTCGTGTCTTCGGAGATTATATCTCGACCTATGACTTCCAGCGGGCTGTCGAGGACAAAGCTACGGTCCCGCTCTATTACGATGCACGCGGTGAGAAGCTGGGTCTTGAGACCAATGATCTCAATGAGCGTATCGCAGAAAAGCTGGAAGAATATGAGGCCGAGGATGTTGATACGGCAGAGCGTCTGGAGAGGGAGCTCAAGCGCGATTATCACCTGATCACAGCGGAAAGCCGGTTGGAGCAGATTGCCCAGGATTTTGTGACCCATTACAGCACGCAGTGGGAGACTGGCAAGGCGATGTTTGTCTGTATCGACAAGATCACCTGCGTGAAGATGCACGGCCTTATAATGGCGTGCTGGGAAAAGCGTATCGCGGAACTGGAAAAAGAGTTTTTTTCTTGCAGTGATGAGCAGGAACTTCCGCAGCGGAAGCGCCAGCTTGACTGGATGAGTGAAACCCTGATGTCAGTCGTGGTGAGTGAAGAGCAGGGCGAAGTTGATAAGTTCCGTAAATGGGGCTTTGATATTACGCCCCACCGCAAGCTGATCAAGGAAGGATTTGAAACGGATGACGGCAAGCGCATTGACATGGAAAGTGCGTTTAAGAAGGAAGAGCATCCTTTTCGCGTTGCCATTGTCTGCGCCATGTGGCTTACCGGCTTTGATGTGCCGAGTATGTCTACGCTGTATCTCGATAAGCCGCT
>JAUIMF010000144.1 GCA_030433415.1 Gammaproteobacteria bacterium
TGAAGACGCTACGGGACAGGGGTTGGCATTCTTTGATTTTCTACCTATCGGGCTGGCAGTCACCGTAGTCGGAATGGCGGTGTTGTTTGTTTCCGCCGGACTGCTGCCCCGAAATGCTCGCGAAGAGGTTACCGTTGCCGAGTATCTGGTCGAGGCTGAAGTGGAGCCGGACTCTGCCCTGGTCGGTCGAAGCCTGGCCGAGAATGGGTTGCGCGAACTCGAGTCGCTGTTTCTGGTCGAGATTGTCCGAGGCGACCATCTGATCTCACCTGTATCACCCCAGGAAGTCATTCTGGAGGGAGACAAGCTGATCTTCTCGGGTGATATTTCCCAGGTCAATGTGCTGCGCAAGTTCGATGGCCTTAAAACTTTTGCCACCGATGAGGGTTTGCTGCGCGACAACCTGGTGCAGGTCGTGATTCTGCCCGGCGCCACCGTCGAGGGGCGGACGATCAAGGATTCGGGATTTCGCTCGCTGTTTGATGCGGCGGTGGTCGGGCTGCGCCGGGGCGGCGAGCGCCTGTCAGGTAAGCTCGGCAGTATTACGCTGCAGGCAGGAGACAGTCTGATGCTGGCCGTCGGTGGCGATTTCTACTCACGACGCAACGTAGACAAGAACTTTTTGGTGGTGGGGCGTCGAAATGTCGACTCCGTGCTGCCATCGTATCTGGATGCGCTGATAGGCGTGGCGATGTTGAGCGTGGTTGTGCTCGCGGCGTTGAGTATCGTGCCTTTGCTCAAGGGTTTGGCCGCAATGCTTGCGCTGATGCTCGCTTTGAAAGTGGTGCGCGCGGGTGAGCTGCGGCGGCGCTTTCCTTTCGATATCGCCATGATCATTGCTTCAGCGCTGGTGCTTTCGCAGGCCCTGACCAATACCGGAATGGTGAGTGCCATCGCCAACGCCCTGCATTCGGGCCTGGCCGATCAGAGTCCTTATCTGGCGTTGGCGGGGGTCTACTTTGCAACGCTGGTCCTGACTGAGTTGATGACCAACAATGCGGCGGCGGCACTCGCGTTTCCCGTGGCCTATGGTCTGGCGCAGAGTTTCGGTCTCGAGGTGATGCCCTTTGCCATGG
Organism: Gammaproteobacteria bacterium; assembly: GCA_030433415.1. Classification (GTDB taxonomy): domain Bacteria; phylum Pseudomonadota; class Gammaproteobacteria; order Pseudomonadales; family Halieaceae; genus Congregibacter. The sequence goes on from JAUIMF010000144.1 coordinate 1,077, forward strand.
CGGTGGCCTATGGGGCGAGCGCGAGTTTTCTTACCCCCTACGGCTACACCACCAATCTGATGGTGCAGAACCTTGGTGGTTATCGCTTTCGCGATTACGCCCGCTTTGGCTTGCCGCTGTCCCTGGCATATTCGACCGTCGTGCTGGTGATGCTTCCGCGGATTTTTCCCTTTCAGCCGGGCTGAGTCAGCGCGTCACAAGGTTCAGTACGTGCCCGAGCAGGGGTAAGTTTTCAAGGTGGATGTCGGCAGCGGAGCCCTGTCCTCCAGGGGTACCGTCAACTCCCAGTGTGTGGAGCTCAAAGCGCGGTACGGTGCGCCCACTCAGACCACCCCGATACACGTAGGGCCTGCCCCAGGGATCGAGTAGTGTTTCGGGGCTGATTGAAGTGGACTCGACAGGCAGTTTTTCGAGGTTCATGGGCAGCGCGGCGTTGCGGTTGTAGTACGCGACAACCGCCTCGTTGATGGCCTGCATGTCGGCGTACACGGAGCTCAGCGCTGTCCAGTCATCGTTGTCGGGACCGATACCCGTGCGTTCGTAGAGCGCGGCTGCGGAATTCTTGCTGCAGTAAACGGCGGTTTCGTCATTCGTGGGGTTTTCCATAACCCGTTCAGGGGTCACGACAAAGGGTCGCGTGCGCGTCGAAAAGCCATTGCCGACCAGGGCGGTGTACTGGCCACACAACACCTTGCCCGGGTAGGTCTTCTGATTGGCGAAACTGACGTCCCTTTGATTTGGCAGGGACTTCACCAGGCGTTGCTCGTAGTCGCGCGTATGGCTGGCGCAGGCGCTCAGGATGAGCACAGACAAAAGCCCAAGGACTCGAAACACAGATAGCCTCCTCTACAAAACCGGGCCGGGAGTATGCGCGTTCCCACGTGCTGGGGGCAAGGTGGCATGTGACGAATCGTGCGCACTTTGGACGTGGTTCATTCGGGTTCACACCGGCAAGCTGTTTGCTCCATTACACGAGGGAGCATCCATGCGGTACCGGGCCATTCTATTCCTTGCATTCGCCAGCGCTCAGCCTGTTGCTGCCCAGGAGCCCCTGACGATCGAACAACTGATGGTTGATGCACGACGCACTCAGCTGGCGATGGTGGCCGATTCCCGCGCCAGTGATTCAGGGCGCGGAAGTCGTGGTCGAGGTTGGGGCCTGGCGCTTCGCCATGGTTTGTCATCGGCCGTTGAGGTCAATGCTCTGTATCGAGAGTCACAGCAATTTGAAGGCACCGGGCCTGCGGAGGTTGCCACGGTAACGCGACGGGTATCTGTCGGTGCCAACTGGAGAATTCTCCGCGAGGCAGAATTGCCGGCGCTATTGATGGAGATTCGTGCCAATTTCATTGATGGCCGCGGCCTGGATGGCTATCAAATGGGATTCACGACGTATCGCAGCATCGATCCCGTCGTGCTATCTCTGCGTGCCGGGCGCCAGCAATATCGGAATGTCGCGTTGGGGGGTGTCGAGCTCCAGCGTGGCGGGAACTGGTTCCTTGAGCCACGCGTGAGTTTTGCTGTGAACCATCAGGTAACACTCTACGGCGGCTTGTTCGGGACCTTCTCAGATGCGACGAGGCTCGGTGAGTCCGAGCTGGGTACGGTGCGCCAGAACGTCGGTATCAACGGCGGCTTTGCCTATGCCCCAACGCCCAGGCAAACAATTTTTGTCAATGCCGAGACCGCTGCCAACAGCGGCAGCACCGTACTTGGAGTGCAGTGGTACTACACGTTTTGAGGTAAGGGGATTTACCGTGTTCGTGAAAGGAGTCACGTTATGAAACTACGTTCAAAAATGGGCTGGATGCCCTTGGTATGCACGCTGACTATGGCACCGCTGGTGTCTGCAGACAGCCTGCGTGAGGCAGATGGTGTGTCCAAGAATTTTGCTTCGGCATTTTCGGGGCTGGAATCATCGTCCCTTCGTCCCATGACCCGGGACAGCATGGAAGAAACCAAGGGCGAGGTCTGGCCCCTGATTGCGGCGATTGTCGCCACGGATATCGCGCTGGCGAGCTATTTCTGGGGCGTGTATGTGCCCTCAGTGAGCAACTCCGGAGGGCAGTGCGGAGCCGCCTGCGATACGCCCGACACCGATAACCACTAGCACCTGGGGTGCACGGCGGGGCGACTTTACGTGCCCCGCTTGTTTATCATCGGGACGGAGTCATGAAGCCACCATTGGGAGCTTGCGAAGATGAAACACCCGCTTGCGGTAGAACAGACCCGCCATGCCGAATTCCGTCAGCGTTATGGAAGGTACATGCTCATTCATCTGCTGAGCACTGTTCCTCTACTGGTTTTCGCCGCGCTGGTATACGGCCAGTTTCAGCAGGCGCCCGTGCTGGCGATCACCATGAGTTGCACGATGTACATTGTGGTGCTGGCCAGCGTGCACGGCATCGCGCGCCGCGAAGTTCTGGCATCGCTTCAGCGCGAAGGTATTGTCGACGACGCCTATTCGCCGCCCGAACACTAGCACTGCTGGTGGCGCTCTGTGCGCCACGCGGGGTCTGGGCTTTTGAGAACTGGT
>JAUIMF010000145.1 GCA_030433415.1 Gammaproteobacteria bacterium
GGGTGTCGCCGGCGCCGCGCAGGGCACCGCCCACGGCGAATTCACAGGCCATGAGGGGCTGGGCGAGTGCGATGAAGTACATGAAGACCACGGTCAGGTCCACGACGTCGGGGTCATCGATAATGAACCGGGCGAGGTCCTCCGCGAACCACGCCATCAGCACTGAGAGAATGCACATGGCCATGAGCGCCATGCGCAGGGACCGGGAGATGGCCAGCACTGCCTGCTCCGGCCGGCCCGCGCCTATTTGCTGTCCCACCAGAGTCGCGGTGGCGATACCGAAGCCGAAGCCGATGACAACGGAGAACCCGACCAGGCTGACCCCGATGCCGTAGGCGGCATAGGCTTCGGTGCCGTACCGGGCGATGATGGCGAAGAAAGCGAGAAAGGCCAGTTGCACAATGCCCTGCTCGATAACTGCCGGCATGCCGATATGCACGAGCTGGCGCACGCCGGACCAGTCGACCGAAAAACGCTTCGCCGGTTTCAGTTTGAAGCCGCCGCGCCACCACACCGTAATGAATACGCTCGTGACAAGCACGGCGCCCAGGCTGCCTCCGAGGGACACGCCGGCCACGCCCATCTGCGGGAAGGGGCCGACCCCGAACGCGAACAGGTACGCGAAAGAGATATTCAGGGCTGAGCTGAACACGAGGTAGAGCAGGGGAGTGATCACGTCACCCGTGGCCCGAAGGGCGGTGCTCAGGATCATGTTGATGGCGACCGGTATGTTGAACAGCCCCAGCCAGAAGATGAAAGACGCCGCGAGCCGCGTCGACTCGGGGTCGAGCCCGAACAGGCTGGCAAGGCCGTGTGGCATGAACAGGATCGGCAGGCTCAGCACGCCGCCCAGGCAACTGGCGACAGTCACCGAGGTCCACGTCACTGACTGGGCACGGCTGATCTCCCCGGCGCCCCAGGAGCGGGCGACCATGGCGGTAGTTGCCACGGACAGGCCCATCAGGACCGCCTGGACCAGAAAAAATATCCGGTGGCCGGTCGTCACCGCGGCCACCGAAGTGGTGCCGAGCTCGGCGACGATTTTTACATGCACGAAACCTACCGTGGTGAACAGCAGGTTTGAGATAATCGTGGGCCACGCCAGGCGCCACACATGCCTGGCGGTCGATTCCGGACTGTCGAGTGTAGAGGGGGACAAGCGGGCTTCCTTCGGTTGGGCGGGCATTCTACCACCAAGCTTCACCGAAGCGTGAATCAGCCCAGGGCAGCACATTCCTCGTGGCGAAAACAGCCGACGACATGGTCGTTGACCATGCCCGTGGCCTGCATGTGCGCGTACATGATGGTGGAACCGACGAAGGTAAAGCCGCGCTTCTTCATGTCCTTGCTCAGTTTGTCGGATACCGCGGTGGTCGCGGGTATCCTGGACATCGACCGCCACCGGTTCTGCACAGGTTGGCCATCGACAAAGTCCCAGATGTAATCGGAAAACGTACCGAACTGTGACTGTACCTCGAGAAAGGCGCGCGCGTTCTGGCGCGTGCCGTACACCTTGAGCCGGTTGCGGATAATGGCGGGGTCGGTGAGGATTTTTTCGAGTCGGGCGTCACTGTAGCGAGCGACCTTCTGCGCATCGAACCCATCGAACAGCTTGCGGTATCCCTCGCGTTTGCGCAGGACGGTAATCCAGGCCAGCCCGGCCTGTGCGCCCTCCAGTACAAGGAACTCAAACAGTGTCGGGTCGTCCCGCACCGGGACACCCCACTCGGTATCGTGGTAGTCGACGTACAGGGGGTCGCTTCCGCACCATGAACAGCGCCTGGTCATATCGTTCTCCTTCGTCCTGAAGTATGTCCGTCTCCGGTGGCAGGGTAAAGCGGGCTGGTGGAGAGGTACCTCACGCTGTGCCACACTAGCGCACCTCACAGGGGCGTCACAGAGAGGCACAGGCATGACCGATACCATTGTCTACGAGCGCAGCGACGGCATTGCCGTACTCACATTGAACAACCCCGCCCGGCACAATGCGCTGGGGCGCGAACAGTTCGAGGCGATTGCAGCTAGCCTGGAAGAAACCGTGCGCAGCCCGGATGTGCGAGTGCTGGTACTGACCGGTACGGGAGAAAAGACGTTCTGCGCCGGGGCATCGCTGTCAGAACTGGGCGAGGGCGCGTTGCAGGACGCATCTTTCCAGGCGATGACCAGTGGTTTTGCGCGACTGGAAATCCCGACTATCTGCGCGCTGAACGGCAGCGTTTTCGGCGGCGGGGTAGAGCTGGCCCTGAGCTGCGACTTCCGGATTGGCGTGGAAGATAGCCGTATGCGCGTACCTGCCGCCGCACTTGGCCTCTGTTATCCACTGGAAGGCATGCAGCGCTTCGTGGACGTGCTGGGAGTCCAGTTGACCAAGCGGCTGCTGGTGGCGTCGGAAGAGTTCGGCGCGAGGGAAATGCTGGACATAGGTTTTCTGGACCAACTTGTCATGCGAGAAGAGCTGCAGCGCACAGCGATGGCGCGAGCGCAGCACATTGCCGCCCTGGCGCCTCTTGCGGTTCGCTCCATGAAACAACTGTTGCAGCGCGCCAGCGGGGTTACGATTGATGCCACGCTGGCCGGCGAGCTGTCGCAACTGTGTATCAAGTCTGCCGACCTGCAGGAGGGCCTGGCCGCCAAGCGGGAAAAGCGCAATCCGCAATTCCAGGGAAAGTAGCTAGCCAGTAGGCGCCAGTGGACCGTGGCAGTTCAGCTCCCGGTCGACCGCCAGCCATGGCAAACCCAGGCTATCGAGCCACTTCAGTGCAGCCGGTTCGGTTTTCAGGCGAGCGACGCTGGCGGCGCTGCAGGCAGTCAGGCAATTGTCGGCGATTACCGCGACGCTCAGCAGGCCGGGAATGGGCTGGCCGTCGATGGGGCTCAGTGCCCGCCCGTAGCGCTCCCCGTCAATGGTGACGGCGCGCTCGTAATCACCGCGAATTGCGTAACCCTTCCCGTTGAGCTTGAGTCGCGCGATGGCGGTGCGGCTGCCGCGGGGAAAGCGTGACCCTACCAGCCAGTTGGCGCCGTCCACCTGCTTTCCTATGGTGGCAACATCCCTGTCCAGTTCAACCAGGGCATGTTCCGCCCCGTGCCTGAGCAGGGTCTTGCGCACGGAATCCACGGCATAGGGGCAGATGCAGGCGTTCAAGTCGATCAACATCCCCTTCTGTGCCAGACGTGCGCCTTCGTCAGTGACCTCCAAACGGCCCCAGCCGACAAGCTTCAGCATGCCACGCAGTTGTTCGTCCGTGGCCCTGAGACGGCCGTTGCTGTCGTAACAGTCCTGGAGAATGCGCGTGGTTGGATCGAACACGTGCTTGCTCTGAGTCCAGAGCGCGTCTACAAAGCGCAGCAGGCTCTGTGCTTCTTCATCGAGTTCAGTGTAGACGCCGGTGCCGGCTGCCTGGTTGATTTCGTTGGTCAGGCTGCCCGCTTTGCGGGAGCAAAACCGGGTCTCGATGCGCTGGAGTTCTGCCGCGGCAGCAGCCAGCATATCGTCGCCTTTGCCATCCTGGTTGTCGACAACAAGGTGACAGGCCCTGCCGAATGCGTGAAGGCGGGTTTCGCGTGTATCCAACGTCCCAGACCAAAACCGTTGTGTTTATTAA
>JAUIMF010000063.1 GCA_030433415.1 Gammaproteobacteria bacterium
GGTATCACATCGGAGCGCCGTTGGCGAAGGTACTGCTCTGCACTGAATCACAGCCAGAACTGCGTCGCGCTATGTTACGGGACAACGCCCTGCAGCTATTGCCGGAACTGGCCTGAAAATACTGACTTCATCAGGCGACCCGGCGCAGGTAGTGCACGCCGAACAGGTCATCATCGTCGAGCCAGCTGCGCTCAATGGTCATGCCCGCGCGCTCGGCCAGCTGAGCAAAATCCTGCGGCGCGTACTTGTAGGAGTTTTCTGTGTGAATCGTTTCACCGGCGGCAAACTCAAGTACTTCACCACCACAGTTAACGCGCTGGGTCTCTCGCGAGACCAGATGCATCTCTATGCGCCGCAAATCGGTGTTGTAAAACGCCCTGTGTTCAAAGGCTTCCTCGCGAAACTCTGCGTCCAGTAAGTGATTCAAACGCCGCAGCATGTTGGTGTTGAACTCCGCTGTTACACCGGCACTGTCGTTGTAGGCAGCATTGAGCGTACCTGCGTCCTTGTGCGTATCCACGCCAATGAGCAGACCACCGTCGGCGCCCACCACCGCCGCCACCCGTTCGAGGAACCGCTCGGCCTCGGCTGGCTCGAGATTGCCGATGGTCGAGCCGGGATAGAACACGACCCGACGCTGCGGCGGCAGGTCATCAAGAAAGCTCCAGCCCGCGTTGAAATCCGCGCAGATCGCATACAGATCAAGCCAGGGGTAGTCCTTTGCAAGACGCTGCGCTGATTCGTAGAGAAAATCCGCCGAGATATCGATGGGCACATAGGCGGCGGGCCGCAAGTCGTCCAGCAACAGGCGCGCCTTGTCGCTGGAGCCGCTACCGGGCTCGATCAGCAGGCTATTCACACCACAACACTGCGCTATCGCCCCGCTGTTTTCACGGAGTATTCCCATCTCTGTGCGCGTCGGATAGTACTCGGGAAGGCGGGTGATGCGATCGAAGAGTACGGAGCCGCGCTCGTCATAGAACCACTTGGGATCCAGACGCTTGGGGTGCTCGCGCAGGCTCGCGAGAATTTCCGTGCGACCATCGCCAAGATTCGGGTGTTCATCGCGAAAACTGAAGTGGCCGCTGCGCACTGCGCGCTGATCCATGCTTATTGCTCCTGACGCGCCAGGCGGATGCCGGAGAACTGCCAGCGATCCTGGGGATAAAAGAAGTTTCGATAGGTGGGTCGCGCCTGACTGGGGTGGGTCACGCAAGACCCTCCGCGCAACACCCACTGGTTACTCATAAACTTGCCGTTGTACTCACCGATGGCGCCCGGTCCCGGCGCGTAGCCTGGGTACGGTTCGTACGCACTGCGCGTCCACTGCCAACACTCGCCGTAGAATTGGGCAGGTTCAGTCCCCAACGCTGGACGTGGGTGGTACCTGCCATTGAGCACACCGCCGTTGGGATCACCGTGGCGACCAGCTATCGCGTGCTCCCATTCGGCTTCCAGGGGTAAACGGGCATTTGCCCAGCGTGCGTAGGCCTCGGCCTCATAACCGCTGACATGACAAACGGGACTGTCGGGGCGTCGGGGGCAGAGACCATGCAGCGTGTACTCCATGGCCTGTCCATCGCGATCATGCCAATGCAGGGGGTGCTGCCAGCCCTCCGCACAGACCTGGGCCCAGCCATCGGCAAGCCAAAGCTCCGGACGTCGGTAACCTCCGTCGTCTATAAAAGCCTGATACTCGGCATTGGTCACTAGGCGATTTGCCAGCGCAAAGGGCTCGAGAAAACGCCGATGCCGCGGTGACTCATTGTCAAAGGCAAACCCCTCTCCGGCAAATCCCACGCTGACCAAACCGCCCTCGTAGGCGGTCCAGCCTGTGCCGCCACAAGCGGCTTGATCGTGCGTTTCACCGTTCTGAAGATAGGCCGGCAACATCGGATTCGCGGCCAGGGAGTACTTGATGTCGGTGAAAAACAATTCCTGGTGCTGGCGCTCATGCTCAATACCCAGGGTGATCAGCGCCTGTATCCGCGCCGACTCTTCATGATCCCGCTGCAGCAGCTGCGCGATACCACGATCAATATGCTCACGATAGCGGCGCACCTGATCCAGCGTGGGCCGCGAGAGAAGTCCGCGCCGGTCTCGGGGGTGCTGTTCTCCGATGCCGTTGTAGTAAGAGTTGAACAACACTTCGTAGATCGGGTCCGGCGTCTCGTAACTTGCTAAATAAGGCTTGAGTAGGAACGTCTCGAAAAACCAACTTGTATGGGCCAGATGCCATTTGGGCGGACTGGCAAAGATCGCCGCCTGCAGCAGGTAGTCTTCCGGCTGTAGTGGCGCACAATAGGCAAGGCTCGCGGCGCGAGTTGTGGTATAGCTATCGAGCACGGATTCACTGTTCACGAGCAGGTAGGTCTGTTGCCGCAATGACGCGGCCACCGATCCAGGTCAGGTCACCACGGACTCGACTGCGCAGCTCACCCCCATGGGGAGAGCATTGCCAGGCATGCAGACCGTCGGCCAACTCGCGATTCATCCAGTACGTTGCGAGGACGCGCATGGCAGAGCCGGTCGCGGTATCTTCCGGTACGCCATGTTGGGGCGCAAAGTAGCGCAGTTGCACATCGAAGGCCGGATTGTGCCGGTCGACGCAGGTGGCAATAACGGAGCGCCCGGTTCGCCTGCGCAGACCATAGTCGGGCACGGGCAGCGAGCGCAGGTCAAAACCTGCGGGCCATTCCAGTACAAGGTAGCCGTTATCGTCTCCCGCCAACGCCGCGCGCCAGGGCAACTCGGGAAAAAACTCCCGCACCCAGATCGGTATGCGGCAGGGCTGCGTGTTGATCGACGGTAGACCGATCCAGGCCAGATCGTCTTCAACATGAAACGCGACCTGCAGTCCATTCATGGTCAGGGTAGCGATATCGCCGCCATGGCGAAGCCAGGCGACGCCCGTACAGAGCAGGCCGTGACCGCAAAGCTGGATCGGCGTCCCGCTCAACGCCCAGCAACGCACGTCTGCGGCGTTGTCACCCTGAAGCCAACTCAGGCACTGGGTTACCGGAAGGTCGTCGGGTGGCGACATGGGCTCGGTGCGGATCAGTGTCACAGCGCAGGGGTTGCCCCGGGCACGCTGGTGCTCGGGGTGGCGCTGGTCACCAGCAAAGGCGAAAAAGGTCAGGCTGGCTCCGGAAGCGTCGATGGGAAGACCCGTCGCTTGAACTGGACGAGCAGCCTAGCAGTTTTTTTGCCGACCTTCAGCGCCGATGCAGATGGGCGGGGAGCAGGTGTTGTTCCAGGCGCTCAAAGGCAAATTCCGTGATCAGGGCGAGTAATGCGGCAGGTATTGCCCCCTCGAGAATGAGCCCGTGGTCACTGAGCGACAGTCCCGTGAGAATTGGCTCGCCCAGGCCGCCAGCGCCGACAAATGCGGCCAGCGTGGCGGTTCCAATACTGATCACCGCCGCGGTGCGCACACCGGTCACGATCATCGGCGCGGCAAGGGGCAGCTCAACCCGCAACAACTGCTGACTCCGACTCATGCCCAGACTACGCGCCACCTCCTGGAGCAGCGGGTCCACGCCCGCAAGGCCTGCCAGCGTATTACGCACAATGGGCAACAGCGAGTACAGGAACAAAGCGAGGATTGCCGTCAGTTGACCCAGGCCAAGCACGGGGATCAACAGGGCGAGCAATGCGAGCGCTGGCACGGTCTGAATCAGGCCGGCCACATACTGCAGGGAGTTCGCCACTCGAGGGCTGCGGTAAACCAGCAACGACAGGGGGATCGCCACAATACACGCAAGCACCAGCGCCACCAGCGTCAAACGCAGGTGATCCACGCAATGACGGGCAATCCGCGCGAGACGGGACTCTGATTCGCGAACGTCATCCACCAGGCCCTCCTCTCGAAGAAAGCGTCCCGCCACATCAAAGGGTGACAGGCCGTCCACGGCCACAGCGCGATTAAGAGCACGCATGCGTCGCTCATCAATGCGATCTTCGAGCGCCGCCAGGGCGGTCAGGGCGGTGGGGTCCAAATCCTGGCGCACGAGCAGGCCCGCGTCATAGACGGGAAAAAGCCCCAGGTCGTCCCGCAGCAATCGCAGCGCGTAGCGGTCGAGTTCACCATCGGTGCTGTAGGCATCGGTAACCGCCAGTGCGCCGCTTTGCAATGCGCGGTAGGCGAGGTTGTGCTCAATACCTGTGGGACGCTGTGGCAGCCCATAGAGTGCCTGGAGCGCCGGCCAGCCGTCCTCACGGTTGAGAAATTCATGGGAGAACCCCAGAGCCAGATCCGGGTGCGCCGCCAGGTCCGAAATGTTCTCCAGACCCCGTTCCAGGGCGAGCGCGGCGGGAACGGCAATGGCATAGTTGTTGTTGAATCCCAGGGCCACGGCGAAGGACAGACCGCGAGCTGCCAGCCTGGCCTCCAGTTCTTTGCGAGACATGCCCGGCGTGTCGAGCACGGCCCGCTCCAGCGTGCCCGTGTACTCGGGATAGATGTCTAGCTCACCCGCCTCCAGGGCTTCAAAGGCGATAAGCGTACCGCCCAGGCTCAACCGACGTTCCACGGTAAAGCCTCGCGCCTCGAGCAACTGGGCGACGATCTCTCCAAGCAGGTGACTCTCGGTAAATGTTTTTGATCCAACAGAGACCAATTCGTCGGCATGCAACGGCGCCGTAGGCACCACGAGCAAGGCCAGCATCAACAGGCCACGAAGCAGACGAGTCACGCCACCGGCTCCATCAACTGTTGCAATAGCGCCTCAGGTTCCAGATCAGGTTGCGCTGCTCTGAGCTGCGCCGTTGACGCGTCCACGCGCACCCTCCCCTGGTCCATGATCACCACGCGATCGGCAAGCTGCATCGCCTCGCGCATATCGTGCGTAACCAGGAGTACGGCGGCGGGCTCCACCTCGAGCGTTGCCTGCAACTGCCGATGAATGTCGTAGCGGGTGATCGGGTCGATGGCGGCGAAGGGCTCATCCAGCAGCAGCACCTCGGGACGCAGCATCATGGCCCGACAGAGACCCACGCGCTGTTGCTGGCCGCCGCTGAGCTCATGCGGATAACGATCGAGCAACGCATGATCCAGGTGCATCAGACCCAGAAGTTCCTCAAGCCGCGAGCCGATCGCCTGTTCTGACCATCGCGCCAACGTGGCCGCTACGGTGATATTGCCCCGTGCCGTAAGGTGCGGGAAAAGACCCGACCCCTGCACGGCGAAGCCCATGCGCCGCCGAAGCGATACCACGTTGTCAGCAGTCAGAATCCGACCGAAGGCACAGACGTTGCCGCTATCTGGCAAGACAAGTCCGTTACACAGCTTTAACAGCGTCGATTTTCCGCAACCGCTTGGTCCCACGATAGCCGTCACCCGGTGATGCTGGAGGCTCAGGGACAGGTCCCTCAATACGGGGATCGCGCCAAACCGTTTATTGACACTGCGCAGCTCCAGCACCGGTCCGTCGTTGCCCGCCGTCAAAATCGGCCCCGGGAACATCCGTTCATAGGGTGGCTCACAGAAAAAGGGTTGGACCTCAGTATAGGCGAGGCCGAAAACACCTGCGCGGCGACGCTTGTGGTCCATGCGGATTGGACACAAAATCACGGAGGCGCGACAGCGCTGAAATCCAACCGGCACGAGCAGAGAGAATAACGATGGAAATGGCCGAACTACATCGCATTGCCCAGACGATCATCGAAGCGAGCGCCCTGATCCTGGCGTTTCTTGTGATCACGAGCGTGCTCGCGGTGCTGGTGATGTACCTGGTGGACGTCACCCAGACCAAGCATACGATCCGCCGGAACTACCCCGTGGTCGGCCGCTTTCGTTATTTCTTTGAACACCTGGGCGAATTTTTTCGCCAGTACTTCTTCGCCCTGGACCGCGAGGAACTGCCGTTTAACCGCGCCGAACGCAGCTGGGTGTATCGCGCGGCCAAGGGCGTGGACTCAACCATCGCCTTCGGCTCCACCCGCCCCCTGAACCAGAAGGGCGACATCTTTTTTCTCAACAGCGCTTTTCCTACGCTTGAAGAAGACATCGTCGAACCCAAACCCGTCACCATCGGTGCCGACAGCTGTCGCTTTCCGTACACAACCTCGTCGGTACTGAACATCTCCGCCATGAGCTTCGGCGCCATATCCCAACCGGCGGTAACGGCACTGGCCGACGGCGCCGGCGAAGCCGGTATCTGGTACAACACCGGTGAGGGTGGCCTGTCGCCGTATCACCTGCAGGGCGGCTGCGACCTGGTGTTTCAGATTGGTACCGCAAAGTACGGCGTGCGCGATGCGCGGGGTCAGCTCGATGACGACAAGCTTCGCGAGGTCGCGGCGCACGAACAGGTACGCATGTTCGAAATCAAGCTGAGCCAGGGTGCCAAACCGGGCAAGGGTGGCATTCTTCCCGCGGCGAAAGTCACCGAAGAGATCGCCGCGATTCGGGGCATTGACGCCCACAGCGATTCCCTCAGCCCCAACGGGCACCCCGACATCCGTTCCGTCGGCGACCTGCTGGACATGGTAGAGAGGGTACGCTCGGTGACGGGTAAGCCCACCGGCTTCAAGCTGGTCGTGGGACACATGGGCTTTTTCAGCGACCTGTTTGAAGAGATTCATCGTCGCGGCATCGCCTCGGCGCCGGACTTCATCACCATCGACAGCGCCGACGGCGGTACGGGTGCCGCCCCGGAATCCCTCATTGACTACATGGGCATGCCGCTCACCGAGAGCCTGCCGATGGTTGTGGACATGCTGCACGAGTTCAATCTACGTGAGCGCATTCGCGTGATCGCCTCGGGCAAGCTCATCAACCCGGGCAAAGTCGCCTGGGCCCTGGCCTGCGGTGCGGACTTCTGTCAGTCGGCGCGGGGCTTCATGTTTGCCCTGGGCTGTATCCAGGCCCTGCAATGCAACAAGAACACCTGCCCCACCGGCATTACCACCCACGACCGGGAACTGCAGCGTGGCCTGGTGCCGGCCGAAAAACGCGTACGTGTCGCGGCCTATGCGCGGGCCGTCGCCTACGGGGTCGGCATCATCGCCCACTCCTGCGGCGTTGCCGAACCCCGGCGCCTGACCCGGGAGCACATGCGGGTGATTGAAGCGGGCGGCGAGTCCCACAGCATGGCGGACCTGCACCCGCTGCCCGGCGTGCGCGCGGAATACGCCGACGTCATCGCCACCTCAAACCCATGATCCTGTCCGTTGTCGAGCAGAGCCTGGCGCTGGTGGCGATCACCATCGCCGCGGCGCTGCTGCGACGCCTGCTGAAACTGGATATCGCCGTCGCCAGCGTCATCTGTGGCTTCGTCGCCGGCCAGGCCGTGGGCGTCATCGGCTTTGACACGGGCATTCGGGCGAGCACGCTGCAGGACCTCGTGTTCTACGTGATTCTGCCGGTGCTCGTTTTCGAAGCGACTTGGCACATCGACGTCAAACTGCTGCGACGCTGGATTCTGCCGGTGCTGCTGCTGGCGACGCTGGGACTGCTGGTCAGCACGCTGGTGACCGCCTCCCTGACCTATCTGGGCATTGGTCATTCCACCGGCTTCCCCTGGATTGCCGCCCTACTTACCGGCGCCATCGTCGCCGCGACAGACCCCGCGTCGATCATTGCCTCGCTGCGCAGGGCCGGAGCACCAGAGGATCTGGCCACGCTGCTCGAAGGCGAGAGCCTGCTCAATGATGCGACCGCCGTCGTACTGTTCTCAATGGTGCTCACGGTGGCGCTCAACCCCTCGATGATGGACCTGAACGGCGCAGGCCTCTTCGCCGGCGTTTTTCTGGGTGGCGTGGCCCTGGGTCTGGTCTGTGGTCTTGTCGCCACCATCGTGCTGCTGCTGTTGGGACGGGCATCGCACACCACCATTGTCCTGCTCTTCGCCGCCTTCGGCAGTTTTTTCATTGCCGAGCACTACCTGAACGTGTCGGGCATCATGACCGTCATGACCGCCGCCCTGGTGGTGCGCGGTTTTCTCAAAGAGGTGGAGGACAGCCTGGCCAGCGGCATCAGCCACACCTGGGAGTGGGCAAGCCACCTGCTCAACAGTATTCTGTTTGTCATCATGGGTCTGGTCATCACCACCGACATGTTCCGCAGTCACTGGCTGGCCATGATCATTGCCATCGTGGCGGGGCTCGTCGCCCGCGCCGTTGCCGTGCTGCTGTGCAGTGCCATCTCCCGGCTGCTGCGCCGACGCGTGCCGCTGCGCTGGCAATGGGTGATGACCTGGGGCGGCCTGCGCGGCGTTATCGCCCTGGCACTGGCCCTCGCGCTGCCGACGGAGCTGGACTACTGGTACACGGTACAGTCCATGGTGTTTGGCGTTGTGCTGTTCGGGCTGCTGGTGCAGAACACCTCAGCCTCGCATCTGATCCGCCGCTGGGCGCCGGAGCGACGGGCGCGGCGTCGCGACCCCACGGTGTGGCGTCGCTACGAAGAAGCAGAGGAGTAGTCGCAAGCGCTGTGCGCCGGGACCATTGCGCTCAGTACGGGCCTTCGATCCAGCGCCGGTCGGCGATGCTCTCGCGGTCGTCATAGGCATTTTCCATGCGTCGTGGCGGCAGTACCACCGGGTCTGACGCCTGAGCCTCATAGGGCACCGCATCCAGAAAATGACGGATAAGATTCAAGCGCGCGCGCCGCTTGTCGTCCGACGCCACAATGCACCAGGGTGCGAAGTTCGTATCCGTGGCGCTGAGCATGTCATCGCGAGCGCGCGAGTACTCGAACCATTTCTCTCGCGACGGCAGGTCCACCGGCGACAGTTTCCACTGTTTTACCGGGTCGTCGATGCGATCCTGAAAACGCTTTTCCTGCACGTCTTCTGAAACCTCGAGCCAGAATTTGAAAAACAGAATCCCGTTGTCGACGATCATGCTGCGCTCAAACGCCGGACACTCGCGCAGAAATCGCTGGGAGTCCTGGGGCTCGCAAAACCCCATGACCCGCTCAACGCCAGCCCGGTTGTACCAGGAGCGATCAAAGATCACGATCTCGCCGGCGGCGGGAAAGTGATTGATGTAGCGCTGCATGTAGATCTGGCTTCTCTCGCGATCCGACGGCTTGGGCAGCGCCACCACGCGAAACACCCGCGGGCTGACGCGCTCTGTCAGGGCCCGTATGCAACCGCCCTTACCGGCCGCGTCCCGCCCTTCGAATACCACAATAATGCGCTGTCCCGTCGCCCGAACCCAGTCCTGCAGCTCACACAGCTCTGCCTGCAGCTTGCGCAACTCCTGCTCATACGCCTTGCGCTTCATCGACGCGTTCCTCTTCTGATGTTCACTGTGATTCGAGTATAAATAGGTCTCTGTAGGATTTGGACAGCAAGGGCTGCGCCCAAACCATAAACCGATTACTCTCGCTCCCGAGAGTACGCCCGGGCCCGCATCACCTCGCGGCGATCCGTAACGCTGGCAATGGAGCCATAGCATGAGTTGGTTCAAGCGCAACGACGAGAAGAAAGCGAATCACTCGAACGCGCCCGCCCCAGAAACCCGTGAGGCAGAGGGTCTGCCCGAGGACCCGCCCGATGACATGCCGCCCCGAGCGGTCCCCTCAGCCCTCGCCGATCTGTTTCTGGTGATGGAAGAACACCTGAATGAATTGGAACGCGAAGACATCCAGGCCCTCGCCGACAAGCTGCAGCAACCACCCCAACTGGTGCAGCAACTATCCAGCGGGCTCGACGAACCCGAAGAACTGCGCGAAGCCATCCTCTCCAGCCCGAGCCTGTCGGCGGACGTGCTGCGCGTGGTCAACTCGGCAGCATTTGCACTCACAAGCCCCATCTCGAGCATCGAACATGCCGTGACCTACCTGGGCACCAACATGGTGAAGGGCCTGCTGTTGCAGAGCGCCGTGAGCCAGGTGATGAAGTTTGAAACCGATGTGCAGAAGGCGGCCTACATGCGCATCTGGCGCGGCAGCTACATTGCCAGCGCCACCGCCCAGGCCTACGCCCAGGCCCTGGGTCTGGAACATCCGTCGGTCTACGCCACCCGGGCCCTGCTGGCGGCGGTCGGCGATCTGGCGCTGATTTCGGCGCGCCCCGACATGGCCAACATCTACGCGCCCAAGAGCGACCTGCTGACGCGGATCGAGGCACAGCAGAGAGAAATCATGGCCAACTCGGCGGTGCTCAGCTCCATTCTGGCGCGCCAGTGGCAGCTGCCCGAGGACCTTTTCGACGCCCTGCGCCACTGCCTCACGCCGCTGACCTGGCCGCCCGGCGACAACCAGCGCAGTGCGTCAGAGCAACGGGACGATGTGCTGGTATACCTGGCCGGACGTGTGGGTGACGCCGTCGCCTATGGCCAGCTCAAGGAAGTCGCGGACTTTGCACCCCTGGCCTCAGAGTCCCCGGATTTCTTTTATCTGCACGAATACCTGCGCAACCCCGAACTGGGCAGTCTGGTTGGCCTACTGGCCGACAAACGCTACGGCGGGCGCGTGCAACGCATCATCGAGACCTTCGGTCAGTAGACCGCACACCGGATTGTGGAGAACGACATGGACGCCCTCGCCCGCTGGCACGAGATCATCAAACACCGCGACGCTGCAGGCCTGGGTGACATACTTACCCAAGATTGCGTGTTCCTCTCACCGGTGGTGCACACCCCCCAGCAGGGTCGGGACCTTACGGTGCTGTACCTCACCGGCGCCATGCACGTATTCAACGAGACCTTTCACTACACCAAAGAAGTGATATCTGATGCTCACGCGGTACTCGAATTTGAATGCACGGTAGACGGCATCGTGATCAACGGCGTCGACATCATCACCTTCGCCGATGACGGTCGCATCTGTGAGTTTCGTGTGATGGTCCGCCCGCTCAAGGCCATGCAGATGCTGCACGGCAAGATGGCGGCGATGCTGGATCAGCTCAAGGGCTGAGGCGCCTGGCGGAAGTACACGGCGGTTCGCTCACCGCTGAACTCTGTATCGAGTACGAAGCGGTACCCTAGCTTCTGCGCCACCGCGATCGAGGCGTCGTTGTCGGGTCCGATAATGCAGAAACTCTTGTCCCATCGCTGCTGCTGGTCAAGCCAGGCGCAGGCGGCGGCCATGCCCTCGGTCGCGAGGCCCTTACCTGCGTAGTCCGGGTGAATCATCCAGCCCCCTTCGGGGTAGTGACCATCGAAGCCGACCAGCCCGCGCTTGAAGTCCGCAAAACCCATCTGGCCGATATAGGCACCCGTCTCACGATGCTCCACCGCCCAGTATCCGTAGCCGAGAAAATCCCACAGTCCGCTGTAGCGCAGCAGACGCATCCACACGTCCTGAGTCCCCAGCGCCTCGCCAGTGATGTATTGATAGATCTCGGGCCGCGACCACAATGCCACCGCGGCATCGTGATCCGTGGCCCGATGACCACGCAAAATCAGGCGTTCCGTCACAATTTGCGGCGCAAGATCCATGGAACAACTCCATAAACGGCGAAAGCCCGCTATTATCCGGAGCATCGACAGCCACGCCTAGCCTCATTGTGCCCGACGCGTATCTGACATTCCTGTCCATCACCATCAGCATCTGCCTGCTGTTGGCGGCGGCGAATCTGATGCTGGCAATGCGCAACATCGGCTCCGCGGTGACCCTGGCCTTTGCCCTGGGCTACGCCGCCATGGCGCTCACCATGGCCGTGGCCGCACTGATGCCCGTGCAGGGGCCGCTACCGGGTCTGCGCCTGGCGCTGGTCAACGGCCTCGGTGCCATCAGCATGGTGGGGCTGTGGAGCGGCCTCTGGCTGCGGGCGGGTCGTCGGGTCAACGCGCGGTTCATGGGTTTTATCACTGCGCTTTGGCTACTGCCGGTCATCGGCGTCATTGTGTTTTCACCGGGTTCTTCAGCCTACGCCCCCTTTGCGACGGCGGCGGTCTTTGCCGGCATCGTGAGCAGCGTCTGGAATCTGTATCACAAGGGCGAAACGAAGAACGCCGGTGACTGGGCACTGATTGCCTGGTTGACGCTGGTGCTGCCTGTTTCTACGGTCGTCCTGCTGGTAAGCGTGACCCTGGGGCGCACCGATTCCCAGGGCCTCTGGTTGTCGTATCTGGCCTTTATGCCCACGGTGTTCACCGGTGTGGGACTGTTTGCCCTGCTCGGCTTCACCCTGGACGTGATCCAGAACTCCCAGAAGCTTGCCCTTACCGATGGCCTGACCGAACTCTTCAACCGCCGTGCCTTCGACCGTGAGTTGGCGGTGGCGGTTGCGCGTGCCCAGCGCTACCAGCGCGACCTGACGCTGATGCTGCTGGACATCGATCACTTCAAAAAGCTCAACGACACCTTTGGCCACCCCGCGGGCGATGCAGTAATTCGCTCCGTCGCCCGGGTGCTCGAGCAGAGCACCCGTCGCATCGATGTGGTCGCCCGCATCGGTGGCGAGGAATTTGCGGTGATTCTGGCCGATACACCACCTTCGGCAGCGCTGCGGCTGGCTGAGCGTCTGCGCCACGCCATCAGTGAAGCGGGCAGCGAGAGCATCCGCTTCACGGCCAGTTTCGGTGTGGCGGGTCTGGATGAGGGCCACCAGGATCCGGAGTCACTCCTGAAGGCCGCCGACGAAGCCCTGTACGCAGCCAAATCTGCTGGCCGCAACTGCGTGCGCTACGCCGCTGACCCAGAACGCAGTCCCGACAATTTCATTGGCCTGGTGAACGCCAAACCGGAACCACCAACCGTACCTGTTTCAGAAAATCAGGGTGGCAACCACTAGCTGCGGCGCTCCAGATCCCTGCGCAGACCGTGCACCAGCTCCGTAAAGATTCGAAAGCTGTCATCGGCGGCCAGACGCTCGTTGATCAATGCCTCAAAGGCTTCACGCTCCACACCTTCCAGCTCTTCGAGTAACTCGCGCGGCAACCGCTGCCCTTGATGGGCGCGCAGGTCGAGGACCCGGGCGTAAAAACCATCTATGCGGTCCTTGCGCCGCCTCGCCCGCCAACGGCCCAGGGCCAGCAGCCCCGATAGCAGCAGCACCGTCAGGTAGACCAGAAAATTCAGGGTTTCGGCATAGCGCTCAAGAAACCCCGGTTCATCGCGTTCAAAATACTGGCGGGCGCCACGATGCAACGGAAACGCCAGTTCGTGCTCATCGAATTCACTGCGCAGCCAGCGGAACAACGCGGGCTCGACCGCAACAAAACGCGCTTTCTCTTCAAGCAGCGTCGCGGTGAGGTCGTACACGGTTTCATCCCGCAGCTGCGCATGCGCCACCAGCAACATATCCACCGCAAGTGCATCAATGCCGGCTTCGTTGCCCGGCAGGTTGTAGGTCAGCGCCGGAATACGGGCGGCTCGCAGTTGGGGCACAAGGAACTGAATACCATCAATGTAAAACTCAGCACCCGCAGCATCCATGCGACCCAGCGGTATCAGCGCAAACCCTTCGCGAAACCAGTCGGTGTTCTGGGGGTTAATGGGGCCCACATAGAACTGTAGATCCGGCTGTCCGGGATCTCCCTCGCGCCAGCGCAAAAAATCCCCGGACAATTCCTCGGAACGCTCGGCAATCAACCGCGCCATGAGCGCTGCGGTATGGGAGTTGTTGACGATCTCCACCCGGAGTTGCCGATCTGCGTCGCGAAATTCCGCGGGATCAAAGCCCTTGCGCGCCGAGAAATGCACGACCCCCTCATACAGTGGTAACACCGTGCGCACGCCATCAGTGAAGGTGCGCGTGTTTTCTACAATCGCCAAATCCGCCGATCGATCCAGGATCGATAGCAGGGGATCATCGCCGGGGTCATCCGAGGGGTCGGCCTTGAGGTGCAGGCCCGCCTCCTGCTCGACAATGCGCGAGAGCGCGGGAAAATTCAGTTGGGTGCTGTTCGGCGGATGCAGGAACAGTGTGCGCTCTGCCTGTGCGCAGGCGGTGAACCCGAGGGTCCCTGCAAGCAGTGCCGTTACCAGCGGCGCAGTCAGCGAACGCAACATCCGACGAGCTTACGCCGACGCCTGGTCGGCAAACGTATCGCGCAACACCCGCTTGAGAATCTTGCCACTGGGATTGCGGGGGATCACATCGGTAAACACCACACGGGCGGGCTGTTTGTAGCGCGCGAGCTTGCCCGAGCAGAATGACAGCACCTCTGCCTCTTGCAGATCGGCGTCGGCCCGCACGATGATCGCCAGCGGACTCTCGCCCCAGCGCTCGCTCTCAATACCGATCACCGCCGCATCCGCCACGCCATCATGCTGCATCAGCACACCCTCGATTTCGGCGGGGTACACGTTCTCACCCCCCGAGATGATCATGTCCTTCTTACGATCACAGATCGTCACGAAGCCCTCGTCGTCCATCACCGCCACATCGCCGGTGTGCAGCCAGCCATCGCGCAGCGTTTCTGCCGTGGCATCGGGCCGGTTCCAGTACTCCTTCATGTTGTGCCGACCGCGAATCACGATCTCGCCCGCCTCGCCAGCCGGAACGTCATTGCCCACTTCGTCGACGATCTTCACTTCGGTATGAAAAAAGGAGCGACCGGCGCTACCGACACGTTTGAGGGATTCTTCGCCCACGATAAGGCAGGCCGGGCCACAACTTTCGGTCAGACCGTAGACCTGGTGGATTTCGACGCCGAGGTCAATGTAGGCATTGATCGTGGCCACGGGGACCGGTGCGGCACCACAGACGATGTTACGCAGCTTCGGATGCGAGAACGACGCGCGATCCGGGACCTGGAGCATGAAATTCAGCATGGCCGGTACTGCAAGGCTGGTGTCGATGGACTCGGACTCGAATAGCTCCCAAACACGGCGGGGATCGAACTCCCGCTGCATCACCACGGTATTGCTGCGGTAGACGGCGCCCACCACGGGTGTCAGGGCGCCCACGTGGAACAGAGGCAGCATCAACAGGTAGCGGTCCTCGGCGCGAATATCGCCGGTATTGACCAACGTCAGCACGGCCCAGAACACGGTCTCGTGGGTGTGTACCACACCCTTGGGCAGGCCCGTCGTACCCGAGGTATACATGATAAACAGGTTGTCTTCGGGGGCGGCCACCGCCTGCGGCTCGGTCATTGGCTGCCCGTCCAACAGGTCTTCGTAGCCCCGGCTGAACTCCGGGGTGTTGTCGCCAATGCAGATCCAGTGCGCCACATCTGTGCCCTCGTTCCCCCGTGCGTGCAGTTCATTCACGACGGGCGCGAACTGCTCGTCAAAAATCAGCGCCTTCGCGCCGCCATCCTTGAGAATAAACGACAGCTCGTCAGCGGTAAGACGCCAGTTCAGGGGCATGATCACCAGGCCGGGCTTGGCCGCACCAAAAAAGCATTCCAGAAACTGGTGGCCATTGAATGCCAGCACCGCCACACGATCGCCAGGTTCCAGACCCAGCGACTGCAGGCCATGGCAAAGCTGGTTTGCGCGCTGATTCGCCTCGCGATAGCTCATGCGCCGGTCGGCGTGCACGTCAAACAGCAACTCCTTGTCGGGGTTCAGATGCGCCCGCGTACGGAGAAAGTAGCCAATATTCATATCGGTATTCATCGCGTGAGTCCCCTGTTTATCGTTGTTCGAAGTGTGGGAAGTGGTAGCCTAATACAAGCCTGCGACAAGGGCAGCCGATGACGATAAATTTGCGCCGTTAATTTTCCGTGCTACCGTCGCCGCCCGCGGACGTCTCGCGCTATCACTGCGCCCGCCCATTTATCGCCGGCAGGCGCTGACAAACCTACACACTGGGAGCAAGAACTATGAAGCAACTCTGGACCGGCCTGGTGGTCGCCGCGGCCCTGTTGGCGGGCTGTGCGAGCAATGCGCCGCGCATCGACTTTGACAGCAGCGCAGATTTTGCGAGCTACAAGACCTACGCCTTTATCAGCGACAAGCCGCTGATGCGCGCACCGGATTCAGGCCCCCATTCACCGCTTCTTGAAGGCCGCCTCATGCGTATTACCGATGACGCCATGCAGGCGCGCGGCTATACCAAGGTCAGCAACCCCGAAGCGGCGGACTTTGCCATTGGCTTCACCGTAGGTTCGCGCGACAAGATCCAGGTGAACAGCTATCCCGCGAGCTACCGCCCGTACTACGGCGGCTGGGGATGGGGCGGCGGCTACTACGGCGGCGCCAGCACCACGAGCGTGTCGCAGTACACCGAAGGCACGCTGGCGGTCGACATCTACGACGTCGCCAGTCACAAACCCGTGTGGCACGGCGTGGCAGAAAAACGCATCACCGATTCTATGCGGCGCAATCCCACCGAAGCCGTCACCGAGATTCTGAACGAGATCTACGCGGGCTACCCGCCGGGCAGCGCCAAATAGCAACCCGACCTGGATGGAACGAGGAGCTCAGTCCTCCTCGTTTCGATCCTGGCGCTGGTAGGGTTTGCGCCCGGGTGACCCACCGAGACTACGGAACGTTAGCCCGCCGACGCTCCAGCTCCCATCGTCTGATGCTTTTTCACTGGAATCGGCTTCGGCTTTACTCTCGCTGCTGGCGCCGGCAGCACTCACCGTGGCCTCTTGGATAGAGGTGGCACCGTAGCGCCCTGAACGGGCCTTTACGCAGGCGGCTCCTGCTGCTGCCCGCACAAGCCCCTCGGCGTCATCTGTCCACCAGGATGACGCGCCGGCCCTGATTTCTGCCACCGTATCGTCAACCACCTCGCTGCACGGCGATGCCACAACAGGCAGGGCCACAACCCCCAGGGCCATTGCCAGACCCGAATAAATCCTACGCATTTTTTATCCTCCTGAATTTCAGCTGGGAGTATAGCGCTGCGGTGGCAAAAATACGCACCAAATATTTGCACTGTTATAGTGCATACGCTCCAATTTAAGACGCCAATACACCAACTTCCGCCCCCAAGACCTACCGCATTCGCAGAAAAATCTTGCTTTATTCATTACTTTCAATAGGTTGCAATAGTTGGTCTGCTTCTTGCTCTACTTACCCCGGCTGCGCTTCGAGATATCCAAAACGGATGCCGCGCACCACCGCATTGCAAATACATGAACAGGGTAGAGAGGATTTCCATGCAAAACATGCCAAAACTCAAGAGTTTTGCCGCGCTGACGGCTTTGGCCGGGTGTGCGCTTGCCGCACCATCATTCGCCGGAGACCTGACCGCGAATGCCTCGGTAACCAGCAACTATATCTGGCGCGGTCTGACGCAGACAGAGAACGAGTCTGCGGTACAGGGCGGCATCGATTACGCCGCTGACAGCGGCTTCTACGTCGGCACCTGGGTGTCGAACGTAAACTACGGCGCAGGTGACGTTTACTCATACGAGCACGACGTCTATGGCGGTTACGCTTTTGACGCCGGTGGCGTGAGCTGGGACATCGGCCTGCTGTACTACAACTATGACAAGGAAGCCGAGTTCGACTTTCTTGAAGGCTACGTCACCATGGGTCTGGGCGGTTTCAGCCTGGGCGCGTGGGTACTGCTCGACACCGAAGCTGACGAAGGCGCTGGTCAGGACTTCGGCGCAGGTAGCACCTACTACGTGTCAGCGGACTATGGCTTTGAAGTCGGTGACGGCATCGAAATCGGCCTGCACGTGGGCTACCACGACGGCGACTTTGCCGAAGCGTTCAACGGCACCGATGACGGCTACTTCGACTACAACGTCAGCCTCTCCAAAGGCGGCTTTGGCTTCATGATCTCTGACACCAACGCGGGTGGTCCTGCGGCGGAAGGCGGTTATGACAACGATCAGGTCAAGTTCGTCGTCTCTTACTCGGTAGACGTCGACCTCTAAACGCTGATCCTGCGAGGAAAACCACCGTCATTCTCAGCGGCTACGGCCGTCTGGGGATGACGGTTTTTTTATGCCCGGCGTTTGGTCTGCCGGCGCCCGTTGCGCACCTCGTTTAGCTCCCACCCGGTGCTCCAGCGCGGCGCGCAGTAGTGCCAGACGCTGCTCCCGCGGCAATTCCGACGCCACCGATACCAGCCCCTCATGAACCACGCTCTCGTAGCGTGTACGAACTTCGCGCATATGCGCCAGGGCCCGATCGAGGGCTTCGGGATCGAACTCGTCTGCCACCGCGGCGCGGCGCACGTTCCCCAGGGCCCGGGCCACATCAGCGCGTAGCGGTCTTATACGCTTCGCATCTGCCGCCATGCGCTGGCGCACCAGACGGCGCGACGAGTCGTCCAGGCGGCGTACGGCCCATTCCGCGGGCGGCGGCTCCTGCAGACGCTGCCCCTGGCGACCCAGGGCGTAGCCCAGGATCAACAGATTCACCGCCACAGATACCAGCAACGCGAGCAACAGGGCGTGCTGTTTATTCATACCAGGGTTCCTCATTCGTCACGCTCAGCAGCGCCTGCTCCTGCAACTCCCAATCGATGACGGTAGTTGATGCGCCGCTGGACCCGTCGCTCAGGCCAAGAGCTACACCCAGCAGCAGCGGCAGGGCGAATGCGGTGGCCGGGCGCCACCACTGTGCCGGTACTGTCGGTTGCAGCCAGGCAAAAAAGCGGCCCAGACCCGTCGGCGCCACGCGATCGATGATGCGCTGGGTCAGATCGGGCGCTTTAACGCGGTAGCTGTCCAACAGCAGATCCAGCTCTCGCGCGCGCTGCACATCGGCGCGAGCGCCCGAATCGCCAGTGTAGAGCGCACGCATGGCCTGGCGATGCTCCGCCGGCCAACGCTGCTCTTCGCCACCGTAGGCATCGAGCAACTCGCGAAATCGTTCAGGCTCCATGGAATTCCTCCAACAACTGTTTCAGGCGGCGGCGTGCTCGCGCCAGCAGCGACTCCAGTGCGTCCACCGACACATCGAGAATCTCGGCGGCGTCGCGGTTCGACAGACCCTGGTAATGGCAGAGAATGAGGGCGCTGCGCTGCCGCTCCGGCAGGCTCGCTACCGCCTGCCTGACGGCGTCGCTGCGCTCACGGGAGTGCTCTGCTGAATCCGGCGCATCGTCACTTTCGAGTGTCGAGTCCGCATCGTCACTGAAACTGATACGACTGCTGCGGCGAAAACTGTCGATACACAGATTGTGCGCGATATTGTGCAGCCAGGTGGTAAGGCGGGCAGTGCCGGCATCATAGCGTGCGGCCTGCGTCCAAAGACGCAGGAAGGTCTCCTGCACCACATCATCAGCCAGATCGGTATCCGTGAGCATGCGGCGGGTGTAATTGGTCAGGGCCCGCTGGTGCTGCCCGACAAGCACGGCAAAAGCGGCGCGATCACCCCGGGTGATGCGCCGCACCAGTTCATTTTCTTCGTCGCGCTGCATCAGGCAGCGTGGCCAGTTACGTCAGGCGTCGCTGTCGTCTTCGCCCCACTTACCACGTCGCTCCCGGCGCTTGTCGTGCATGGCCCGGGCTTCTTCTTCCGTGATAAAGCCATCGTTATTCGCATCCAGCCTCGAGAACATATGGTCCTGGGCTTCCTGCGCCGTGACCGAGCCATTGCCGTCCGTGTCCATGCTGTCGAACATGGCGAGCATGTGTTGCTGATGCTCTGCAGCGACGTCCTCGACTTCGGCGCGCGTCACTACTCCGTCGCCATCGCTGTCGGCGCGGGCAAAGGGGCCGCGACGTTCCTTGTGCTGCGCCGGTGGCTGAAACTCTTCGCGGCTGATCTGGCCGTCGCCGTCGGCGTCCATGCGCAGCAGCCCGCCACCGGGGCGTGCGAAGGTGGTGGCGGCGGCGCTGAGCAGCGCAACCGTGGTCAGGGTAGTTAACAGGGTTTTCATGGCAAAGCTCCTTGGGTTGCCGGTGTCGGTTGTTGCAGGGAATCATACGCAGGCCCGAGCCCTGTTCCGTCGCCCGCGGCATCGAATGCGGCGAATCTGCACAGTTACCGCCCAACTGCACAGTTGACCTGCACAATTGCCAGCAAACCAGGGGCAGGTGCTTGCCGACGTAGCTACACCGGACTAACGTTACACAACGCATCAACACCGGAGCAGCCTTGCAACCGTCCACCGAGCGTAGAACGGGCTATGTCC
>JAUIMF010000064.1 GCA_030433415.1 Gammaproteobacteria bacterium
CTGCTGAATCTTGGCGGTGACGAGTTCGCCCTGAAGCTGACGGCCAACGTCGAAGACCAGGGCGAGGGCTACCTCAAGAACCAGACCGGTGGTGACGTCTGGAATCGCGAGAACACCGTCGTCGGTGCCCACCTGTTGTGGCAGCCCAATGACACCTTCAGCGCTGAGCTGATCCTCGATCACTCGGACCTCGACGGTACGCCCGGTGGTGTATTCAACCTGGACGTCGATACTCGTGACACGATCTGTGCCGTGACCTTTGGTCTCGACGCTGCCGGTGTGCCACCGGGTGGCACCTACTGCTCCGGCATTCCCAATGAGCCCTCAAGCGGCAGCCGCGATGAAGTGGCTTTGGACGGTGAAACCTGGAACAAGCTGGAAAAATCCCAGGCCAGTCTGCGTCTGACTGCAGATGTCACCGAGGACCATACGCTGACGTATATCGGTAGCTGGATGGTGTCTGATGATGATCAGCAGCTCGACGGTGATGGTAACCCCTACGAGATTTACCACTTCCGTCGCTGGGGCAGCTTTGACCAGACCACCAATGAGATTCGCCTGAGCCGCGACAGTGGTTCTGACTTCACCTGGCAGTTGGGTGCTTTCGCAGCCACGTCTGACGGTGTGACTGAGCAGGACACGATCCTTACGCTTCTCGGCTGTGATCTTGGCGGCGGTCCGTGCACCTACTCCAAAGTAGAGAACTCCTCACGTTCCTACTCCTTCTTCGGTGAAGGTGACTACGCGATGATGGACGGCAAGCTCGTCGCCACCGCCGGTCTGCGCTACATCAACGAAGAAAAGAGCCTGGTGCGCGAAGAGTTCAGCTATCCGCTGAATGCCTTCACTCTGGGCCCCAACGCCGGTGGCAGCCGGACCGACGAGAAAGTGATCTACCGCTTCGGTCTGCGCTATCACTTCAATGACGATGTGATGCTGTACGCCACGACCTCTACGGGCTTCCGCTCCGGTGGTCTGTCACCGCGCGCCGCTACGCCTGAAGTGCTGTCCCGCGGCTACGCGCCAGAAGAGCTGACCAACTACGAAGTCGGTCTGCGTACTACGCTGCTGGACAACCGTCTGCTGTTCAATGTCACGGCCTTCATGATGAAGTACGAAGACATGCAGATCGAGCTCGCGGTTCCCGCGCTTGATGCGAACGGTAACGCTGTAGGTACCGGTACGCAGCTGGCGATCGAGAACGCCGGTGAAGCCGAGATCTCAGGCCTTGAAGCCGAGTTCACGCTGGCCGTCACCGACTGGTGGCGCCTCTTCGGTAACGTGGGCTTCCTGGATGCCTCCTATGAGGAACTGTTCGTCAACATCTGGGGTGACCAGGACGCCAACGGCGATCTGCTGCCGCCCCAGGACGAAACTGGCCTGGATCTGCGTCGTGCACCGGAGCTCAACTACGGCCTGAACTCCGTGATGGACTTCAATATCGGTGGTGGAACGCTGACCTGGCGTCTGTCGTACAGCTACACCGATGACTATGAAGCAACAATCACCAACTATCCTGTGTCGAACGTGGACAGCTATGGAATCCTGGATTCTTCGCTGACCTTTGCCCAGGATAACTGGCGTGTGTCGCTCTTCGGACGCAACCTGACCGACGAAGATCCCTGGACGCACAACTACGTAGTTAACCCCGTGCGTCCCACCGCTGACAACGCAGCCCCCGGCACCTTCTGGCGCTTTGGCCTGCGCCGTCCGCCTAGCGAAATCGGTGCGGAATTCGTTTACGAATTCTAAAGCGAGGGTGAGACCTTGCCCCCGCTAGTCGGGGGCTTTTTTTTGCGAGATAATAAACCCTATGGCTAAAGTTACTTTTCAATTGCACGACGGTACGAGCACGGAAGTCGACGCCGCAACAGGCGAGAGTCTGATGCAGGCGGCGATGACCAATCTCATTGATGGGATTGTGGCTGAGTGTGGGGGCTCCATGAGCTGCGCCACCTGCCACGTTCATGTGGATCCGGCCTGGATTGCGCAGACGGGCTCGGCCTCACCGGAAGAGGCAGAAATGCTGGAGCTGGCGGTGGACCCGGATGAAACCAGCCGACTCAGCTGTCAGATCGAGATTACCGATGATCTGGACGGGCTGATCGTGAGAGTGCCCGAGTCGCAGTTCTAGGCTTTAAGCAGACTCTTGATGTCGAGGGACTCGTCGGCCAGCGCTGACGGGTCCACGGCACGTTTCTCAAGCAGCAATTTCTTGCTGACCATAAATTCCGCGGGCCGGTTCACGGCGTCGCAGGCCAGCAGCTTGCCGTCGGCAAGATAGAACGCCGCAAAGCTGCGACCTTCGCTCAGGTCACCACGAATCACGATCTCGTCAAAACCCTGGGACAGTCCTGCGATCTGCAGCTTGATGTCGTACTGGTCAGACCAGAACCAGGGCAATGCGGAATAGGGGGCCGGTTTGCCGGCGATGGCCGCCGCCGCGGTTTTGGCCTGGTCCGTGGCGTTCTGAATGGATTCAAGGCGAATCCAGCGATCGTAGATGGGGTTGTAGTGCTGTGTGCAATCACCGATGGCGTAGACGTTATCGGCGCTCGTCTGTGCGAATTCGTTGACGACCACACCGTTCTCCACCTTCAGGCCTGCCGCTTCAGCGAGCTCCGTCGCAGGGCTGATGCCGACCCCCATGATCACAAGATCCGAGGGCAGGGGATCGCTGCCTTCGAGGCTGACGGCTTGCACTTCTGAGTCACCTTCAATGGCCTGTACGCGGGCCGAGGTAATGATGTTTACACCTTCTTCACGATGCAGGCGCTGATAAAAATTGGACAGTTCGGGGCCGGTGACGCGTTCCAGTACCCGGTCCTGGGCCTCGAGCAGCGTGACCGAGAGGCCGAGTTTGCGCAGCGACGCCGCCGTCTCCAGGCCAATGTAGCCCCCACCGATGATCGTGGCGTTCGCCCCGGCTCGCGCCCGGGTTTTGATCTGCTGCACGTCATGGGCGTTGCGCAATACGTGTACGCCGGGCAGGTCCACGCCAGGCAGCGGTAGGCGTCGCGCATGGCCGCCGGTGGCGAGTACGATGTGGCTGCCCTCAAGGGTGCTGCCGTCATCCAGGGTCACGCTGTGATTTGCCGCGTCGATAGATACCACGCGCCGGCCCAACACTGTGGTCACCTCGGCCTTCTCGTAGGCCGCCTGGGGACGGATCAGGATGTCCTCAATAGATTTGTCCTCTGCCAGAAAGGTCTTTGACAGGGGCGGGCGATGGTAGGGCAGGTGCGGCTCGTCACCGATGAGTACGATGTCTCCCGTCCAGCCCTGCTGGCGAAGCGCGACTACGAACTGTGACGCGGCATGACTGGCGCCGACGACGAGACATCTTTCCATCTTTGGGTATCCTGTTTAGCATTATTTCGGGCGTTGCCATAACGCCGCACGCCTGCGCTGAATGCTACCATTCCTGCGCGCAAAAATGCCTTTTTAGTAAAAAACAAGTCTGTTTGTTTTTGTGTTGAGGGTGCACAATTCACGCATAAGAAATGGGCGTACCGTTCGCCAGCACAAAGGCGGCGTCGCCTTTTGCCATTCATGAGAGGAGCTACCGTGTACCAGATTTCCGATAAAGCCAGCCTGCTGCTTGCCAAGCTTGAAGCGTTCATGGACGAGCATATCTACCCCAATGAGCACAATTACGAGGCGCAGCTGGCGGGTGCGACATCGCGTTTCAATCGCGTGCCCCTCATGGATGAATTGACCGCCAAGGCCAGGGAGGCCGGCCTGTGGAACCTGTTTATCGCCCCCGATCACGCGCATTACAGCGATCATGGTGGATTGAGTTTTCTCGACTATTCAGCCCTGGCCGAAGTGATGGGCCGCGTGATCTGGAGCCCCGAAGTCTTCAACTGTAATGCGCCGGACACGGGCAACATGGAAGTCTTCATGAATTTTGGCACCGAAGCGCAGAAGGCACAGTGGCTGGAGCCGCTGCTGGCCGGAGAGATACGGTCTTCCTACGCCATGACCGAGCCTCAGGTGGCGTCAAGCGATGCGACCAATGTGCAACTCGAGATCAAGCGCGATGGCGACGAGTGGGTACTCAATGGCCGCAAGTGGTTCATCACCGGTGCCATGTATGAGCGCTGCCAGATCTTTATTGTGATGGGCAAATCGGACCCCAACAACGAAAGTCGCCACCTGCAGCAGTCCCAGGTCCTTGTGCCAAAAGGTACGCCGGGACTTGAAATTGTGCGCCCTCTGACCACCCTGGGCTACGATGATGCGCCCATTGGTCACGCGGAGCTACGTTTTGTCAACGTTCGCGTTCCCTACGACAACCTTCTGTTGGGAGAAGGGCGGGGCTTCGAGATCGCCCAGAGCCGTCTGGCACCGGGTCGTATGCACCACTGCATGCGTCTTGTCGGTGCCGCGCAGCGCAGCCTGGAACTGGCCTGTCAGCGCGTGACCGAGCGCGAAACCTTTGGCCGCGCCCTTGAGAAGCATCAGTCGATCCGCGAAAACATTGCACGGTCCTATTCCGAGGTCGAAATGATCCGCCTGCTGGTGCAGAAAACCTGCTGGAGCATCGACAACAACGGCGTCAAGGATTCCATACCCCTGATCTCGGCCACCAAGTCCACGGTGCCGTTGATGGTGCAGAACATCATCGATCGCTGCATGCAGATGTTTGGCGCAGGCGGTCTCACCGCGGATTGGGGTATGGCGGAGCAGTTCAACTATGCGCGCTGGTGCCGTCAGGCGGATGGTCCCGACGAAGTGCACCAGATGGCCCTGGGTAAGAAGATCATTCAGCGCTACGCCACGCCGCAGTCCTGACCACGCACCGTCGGCGACGGTTTGCTTCGTCCGTCGTTCGGCGAGGTTACCGGTCGTGACGTTTTGAGGGCCTGAGGGCCGTAGGACTTGAAGGCTCAAAAAAAACAGATAAGATTGATTTTATAAGGTGGGCCGCCACGGCCCGCCAGGCCAATAAGAAGGAAGCCGTCCATGACCCACGATGAAAAACTCAAACTCGTTGATGATCTCTATGCGTCTACCGGCGACGGTGATTTTGATACCGCTGAAACCCTGCTTACCGACGACCTGGTGATCGTAGAGGCGGATGGATTGCCCATGGAGGGCACCTATACGGGACGTACGGCACTCCGAGAGCTTTACACGAAGGTAATGGGCATGATGGAAGTGGCGGGCCTTGAGCGCGTACAGACCACGACGGGGGGGGACTACGCGGTTACCATTCTGCACTTCCAGTTTGCAGACCCCAGTCTGGAACCTGCTCATCTCTGCGAACTGTTCCGTTTTCGTGACGGAAAAGTCTGTGAGATCAAGCCGTATTACTTTGATCCGGCGCCGATTCACGCGGCCTGCGCGGCGTTCAAGGCCAAAGCCGGTTAACAACCAGACACAAACCTCAATCCAGCCCAACAAGCCATGGAAATAACAACATGATTCAAGCCGCTGCCCCCCTGGAAGACCGCATTGCCCTGCAGGATGTGATGACCGAGTACTGCTATCGCGTCGACGCCCTGGACGACATCCCCGCAATTCTCGATCTGTTCACTGATGATGCGGTGCTGGATTTTTCAGGCATTGGTCTTCCCGCAATGAACGGTAAGGAAGCCTTCAAGGCTTTCTACGAGAGCGTTTTCGCTGACATGTCTCATCACAACCACTACATCAGCAACTTCCGCCTGGACGCCTACGATGGCGAGACTGCTACGATGCGTTCCTATGCGCGTGGCATGGGACGTTCAAACGATGGCGGCATGGTCGATGTTGATGTGCGCTACCTGATGAACTTTGTCCGTAGCGGCGATGACTGGAAGATTACGCGTTACGAAATTCATCCCGGTATGCCCATGCCTGCCGCGCTCAGCGAAGTTCACGGGCACCGCTGAGCTTCCTAGCCGGGGTGATACCAGATCGGCGACGAGTAGGCGCGCTCCTGGATCACCCCGCTGTCCTGGGGATCCAGTTCCTCTGAGAAAATCACCGCGTCGTAGGCGGTCCATCGCGGCGTGGGAATCTCCAGTACCCGCAGGTAGTAGAACGCGGGCTGTGACGGATTGAAATCGGGATCAGTCCATACGGTCTCGAGACTGTCAGAGCCAATGCTGTTCTTCCAGCCGGGCACAGAGAGGTCGACGGTATTGCCGACGTCGCCAGTGGCGTTTTCCTGCGGGTTACGCCTTGCTGACAATGCAACATCGTACACCCGCTCGTGGGTTTTTCCCTCAGTATCAAGCCAGCCCTTGACCATCTGTACCCGATCCAGAGTGGCCCCCAGGGGGTCCCGGTAAGCCATCACCATGAAGGTTGGTGCGTCCGCCTCGCTTGAACCAGAGGGGAGTTCGCTACCCATGGGGACGCCGTGCCGATATCCGCGAACTGCGCGATCGTGGGCCTGCAGGTCAGCCTGCGTGAAATCCCAGCCACCAAACATCCGCAGGCGAATGCGCGTGCCCGTCGTCGCATACACCTCGCGGCGCTGCAGCGCATCAAAGATGCCTTCACGGGTGTTTTCCTCCGCCCAAACGGCGGCGAGCCCGGCAGATACCAGGCGCCAGGCGGTCTGCAGTTGCTTGCCCATCTTCAGCTGCATGCGACCCTTTGCCGGTGCATCATGTACAAACTTGCCGAAGTAATTGTCTTCCTCAGTGGTGGACAAACCCGTGTGCATATCGCTTGAACCAATCACCCCAAAACGGAAGGGATTGATACCAAGACTGGACTCGTGGCGCAGTCCCTCACGCAGGGCCGAGCGGGCGTATTCATAGGGCAGCATGTCCGGGGTTTTTGGCGCTGTGAGGGTGATATTCCCGTCATCCCAAGTTTCAAAATCGGCAAAGGGATCATCGGGCGACAAGAGGGGATGTGTTTCTCCGTCGCCCTTCACCTGGGTAACTTCGTACACTGGCTCCCATCGGGCACGCGCTTTGGCATAGGCGCGAGTGAGAGGCGTGCCGTTCTCGCGCTGGGGGCTGAACATGCGACCGTTGCTAACGTTGCCATTGTGGGCGATGGCCATCACCTTGCCGCCGGTCAGATTTTCGTAACGTTGCAAGTCCTGCCACAGATGCTCTGGATCGGTACTGTCCTGGGCTGAAAACGGCACGATCTGGTCCGTGCGCTCCGCGTCATCCCGAAAAAGCACCACTCTGTGCAGATTGTCGCCAGTTACCATCGACGTCCATTCGTAGCCGATCAGCGCGGTGAACTGTCCCGGCACATTCCAGTGATCTGCGCTCTCAGAAGCTGCTTGCCAGATTGCGTTGCGTACGTCGCCGGGAGTGCGCAGCTCCGCGCGGTCGCTCTGAATGACCTGGCTGAACAGAAGTACCAGTTCCCGGTCTCGACCTTCGCGCATGTAATCGGCGAACCGGTTGCCGAGTTCCCAGTCGCCGGGATCAAGGTCCCCCGTGGCAATGCTCGGAAAAACACCGAGATATTCCGCATGGTCAGTGATCGCGAGAAAGTCCAATGGGCGACGAAGGCGCACTCTGGCGCCGGTCTCTACGGTGATCGTTTCGCCCCGAGCGAAGCGGTAGGCCGCCTCCCGGTCGAGGCGGCTGCCAAGAATATAGGCGTCGGGAGACGCGCTGGTGTGCAGGTGCGTGTCGCCCCAGAAAAGCTGCCGGTCGTGTTCCCGCAGCGGCGCCGAGTAGGGCACCGCTGTGTCAGAAGCCGCCGCCGTGGCAGCGGCTGTCGATGCGATGACGCAAACTGGGGCTATTCCCAGAACTGCCAGTGCCAGCAGTCTGAAAACGCGTTTCCTCGCGTCCGAGGCCATCAGAACGTTGGTGCGTTGGCTTTGGCCTCGGCCGCCGCAGCGCGACTCGCCTCGTCCACGTGCTCCATGGCCCAATTGATACCGCGGCGCAGCAGCGTGTGAAAGACCGGGAGGTCCCAGGAACAGCGATCCAGCGTCGGCCAGTAGTCCAGCAATGGCTGCATATCGTAGTGGTGACGGCAGTGTCCCAGCGTGAGATAGAGTACGGCACCTTCGCCCTGCTCATGGATGTAGAACACCGGGTGTTCGGCGTGTTCCCACTTGTCTTCGACAAAGCCCGGAGCGTCGCCACCAAATTCGGTTTTCAGCAATACCTTGAGATCGCCGTAGCTGTGCATCAGATACTGCTCATCGGTCGCCTCAAAGGGTTCGATGTCCTTCACCAGCGGGTGATCGGGGTCGGCGACCGTAACCTGATAGGGCTCGATAGGCGGATGGGAGCGGAACATGGTACCCAGGGTTTCCATGAACCGCGGTGCCCAGTCTGGCGTACCGTAATTACCATCCGACATCAGGCGAATGACCGAGTTGGTGCCGTGCAGGGCATACCAGCGACCACCGGCCCGGACCCAGTCGCGCAGGGCTTCCTGGGCTTCCAGTGAGGGAATTACGTTACAGGTATAGCTGATTAGAAAGTCCGCTTCAGCGAGAGCCTCGAGGTTTTCGTAATCTTCAAACACCCGGACGCGAACGCGGTCATGTTCTGCCAGCAGTTTCAGAAGCTCCAGGCGTGCGTAGTCGATGTCGTGCCATAGGCCGCTTGCGACGAGAATCGCGTTGATTCGTCCTCCGGCCCGTGCGTTGTCGCTCATCGTGTCGTCCTCAGCTGTTCAGGTATTTATCGAGGGTCTGGTGCAGGTGCCGGATGCGGCTTTCCTGGTAACTGGCCAGGGTAACTTTACCGGAGGCGGACGTCTTCATGCCTTTTTGTACGGCGGGCAGATTGGCGTCGTCCTGGTCAAACACCGGCCCCAGGGCACCCAGTTCCGGCACGGACGAGAAGGGCGCATCGGCGGGAATCACGACGCATTCAGCCGGAGCCGGACGTTCCGTACCTTCGGGATAGCGAAGTAGAACCATTACATCGAACAGGCAGCTGTCCGGATCATTGCCATTGGGAATAAAGCGGTAAACGATGTTGCCGTAGTAGCCAATCCATACCTGGAAGTTGGGGAACAGGCTGTAGAGAATCGCATCTTCGAGTTCTGACATGGTGGCGTCAGACAGGTCCTGCCCTGAGGCTTCCTGGAAGATTTCGCGATTCAGGTCTGCAATGTAGCGTCGAGCGCTGACACCTTCAGGTATCTCCAGACCCTCGGAGCTGTCCAGGGCCATGCGCCCGGATTCCTTGAGGATGTCCCGCGAGATCGTTTCTTCGCTGACACCCTCCAGATGCGGGCTGGCGACCGCCATCGGTGTTACCGAGCGGCTGATGTTGTCGCCGTAGGTGTCGTACTGGGAATTCGCATCGCCCGTGAAGGTCATGATCTGCTTGTGCGTCTCGACCGTGTGCCAGGATTCCATGAAGGCTTCGGCACCGACCTTCCAGTTGCACTGGACTTCGCGCTGGATGTGAATGCCTTTGTAGTACTTCTCGAGCGGATAGCGTTCGAAGTGCTCGGGCATCACCTCCATGTATTCTGCCAGCGGTTTGCAGTCTGCATCGAAGTTGATGAATACAAATCCACCCCAGGTATCGACCTGCACCTGCGGCAGGCTCATGTCGCGATCTTCGATGTGCTCAAAGTCCCACTGGCAGGGAATGCCCTGGAATTCACCGTCGAGGTTCCACGTCGCGCCATGGAACGGACAGCGGAACTCGGGCACGGTGCCGGACTCGTCACGCAGACAGCGGCCGCGGTGCAGGCAGGAGTTGATGAAGCCCTTTATCTCGCCACCGGGGGTGCGTGTAACGAGCACGGAGCGATCGATGATGTCGTAGACAAAGTGATCGCCGGTTTCAGGGATATCCTCCTCGCGGCAGACCATTTGCCAGACGCGGGGCCACATTTTCTCTTTTTCGAGATCGAAGAACTCCTGGCTGATGTAGCGATCAACCGACAGGTCTTCATCACCCATGTAAGGATTGCTCTTGTCCCGCAGAAATGCGGGCACTTCGACCTCTTCGAGATCCAGCAGGTCCTGGAACGTCGTGCCGACGAAGCGTCCGCCGTCACCCTGCAGTTGTTGCTCTTTCTTATTCATGATTGCGACCTCGGATGTAAGGTGTTTTGCTGAAAATGTGTGGTCAGGTGGCCAGTATATTAACGCCACTGATGCCTGGGGCGCCGTACACGTGCGTGTAGCCGACCTTGGGTGAGGACGGCACTTGCCGTGCGCCGGCATCGCCACGCAACTGCAGGCAGATTTCGTAGACCTGGCGGAGTCCGGAGGCTCCCACGGGTTCGCCATTGGCGAGGCAGCCACCATCGGTATTCACAGGCAATTGCCCGTTGATTTCGGTGCGGCCTTCGGCGATCCACTTCTCCTGCTCGCCATGCTCGCAAAAACCATTCTCGGCCATGTGCATGATTTCGGCGCCCACTTCCGTGTCCTGGAGCTGGGCAACGTCCACATCCTCGGGTCCTATGCCTGCCAATTCAAAGGCCGCTTGCGACGCGGTTACGGTGGGGGACTTTGCGACGAAGGGCGCCTGTGAGGGCGCAAACACTTCAAAGCTGCCGTAATTGCGTGAGCGAACCACGGCGGTCTTCAGGTACACGGGGTTGCTGGTGAAGCGCGACGCGATGTCGGCGCGACAGACCACCAGGGCGCAACCGCCTTCGGCGGGCGAACAGAACATGTATTTGTTGAGTGGCTCACTGACCATGGGCGCGTTTTCGATTTCTTCGCGACTCAGGGCCGTCTGGCGCCAGGCCGTTGGCGTGATGGAACCGTTGCGGAACGCTTTCTCGGCAATGCTCACGAGCGTCTCGCGGCTGATGCCGTGGTCATGCATGTAGCGCTGGATCTTCATGGCGAAGAACTGCGTGGTGAGCATGAGGCCGGTCTCGCCGTACCACTCGTCGAGTCCCCATTCCCGCGGCTTGGGATTGAAAGCGCCTCGGGGGTGTTTGTCGAAGCCGACGACAAGGCCTACGTCATACTGGCCGGCCTTAATGGCGGAGTAAGCCGCGTTGAGAGAGCTGCCGCCGGTGGCGCAACCGTTCCAGATATTGGTGAACTGCAGGCCAGTCAGGCCCAGCAGATTGACCAGGGAGTCGGCATTACCGCCATCCTGGCTGCCGCCGAAGGCGAACTCCATGGCTTTGAAATCGGTACCGGCATCGGCGAGAGCCGCGCGTGCTGCCGCTGCCCCCTGTTCCAGGCCGTTCATGGTGGGGCTACGTCCGAAAGGGTGGAGTCCCAGTCCTACAATTGCTACATCTGTCATGCTGCTGCCTGTCTTTTGAATCCGAAGGTTACGCGCTCAACGCCCTCATCGGTACGCAGTGGGATGATCTCCAGCTCCATGGGCATGCCGATTTCCA
Source organism: Gammaproteobacteria bacterium (assembly GCA_030433415.1). Lineage (GTDB taxonomy): Bacteria > Pseudomonadota > Gammaproteobacteria > Pseudomonadales > Halieaceae > Congregibacter. The sequence continues at coordinate 11,263 of JAUIMF010000064.1, forward strand.
GTGACTCTGGCGTATTTTCGCGCAACCGGCTTTCTACGCGCAGGCCACACTCCAGCTCCACATAACCGACGCCATAGGGGACGAAGGTTTCGGGCGTTTCATCGGTGCTGTAGGGATCCTTGGGCATGAAGGACTGGATCGTCCAGGTCCACAACGTGCCGCGGTTTCCCAGGCTTACCGTTTTCATATTGGTACCCGTGCAACTGCGGCAGCTGTCCTGGGCGGGAAACGCGTGCTGACCACAGTCTTCGCAGCGGCTTCCAAGCAGTTCGGGTTGCTCGGCGGGCCACGTAAACAGGCCCTCGTGGAAAGGTAGTTGCTGTGTCATCGTTCGCTCACTGATTCAGCGCGATGCCCTCGGCGTCCAGCACGGCTTCGTGCATGGCCTCGGACTGGGTGGGGTGGGGGAATACCACCTCTTCGAATTCCTTGTTGGTCAGCTCGGCGCCCATGGCAATGGCGTAGCCCTGGATCTGCTCGCTGACCCCGTAGCCGATCATATGGGCACCCAGGATTTCTCCGGTGTCATCGTCAAGGATCACCTTGACCATACCGTCGCCATGACCGCTCGCCAGGGCCTTGCCATTGGCCTGCAGGTCAAAGCGTCCCACGCTGAAATTACGACCTGCCTCGCGCGCAGCCGGCTCCGTAAGGCCGATGCTGGCGACCTGGGGCCGTGCGTAGATGCATCCGGGGATGAGTCGTTCTCCCGCGGGCTTGGCGTCGACGCCCGCCAGGTGTTCGATACAGACAACGCCCTCATGAACCGCTTTATGCGCCAGCCAGGGGGCGCCGGCGACATCGCCGATCGCATACAGGCCGGCAACATTGGTTGCGCCATGGGCATCGGTCTGTATGAAACCCCGATCCAGGGCAACGCCCAGGCTGTCGAGGCCCAGTCCGTCGGTGTTTGCCGATACGCCAACGGCGACCAGTACCCGGTCGCAGGCGATGTCAGACACCGTATCGCCGCTGCGTACCTGAACGACGCCCTGATCAGCGCCATCGGTGAAGCTGTCGAAGAACGTGCTCGTGTGACAGGTGATACCGCGGCTCTTGAGCGCCTTCTGCATGCGCGCGCTGATCTCCGGGTCTTCCGTTGGAAGAATACGATCCGCCGCTTCGACGAGGGTAACGCTTGCGCCCACGTCGGCATAGAAGCTGGCGAATTCAACGCCGATGGCACCGGCTCCGATCACAACGAGCGAGCCGGGATTGGCGTCGGGAGTCATGGCATCACGCGCCGACCATACCCGTGGGCTTTGTGGATCCAGGTCCGGCAGGTTGCGAAGCGTGGCACCCGTGGCCACCACAATGTGGGGGCTGCGGTAATCGCGTTCCCCGGTGGCGCCACTGACCGTGACTACACAGGGTTCTTTTAACGCTGCGCTGCCTTCGATCACGTCGATACCGTTCTTCTTTATCAGGTAGGCGACACCAGAGGACAGGCGTGAGGCGGTGTTGCGGGAATGACCCACCATCAGAGCGATATCGATGCTGTTAAGCGTAACGTCAATGCCGTACTTGGACGCGCTGCGAATGTCATTGACCAGTTCCGCGCAGTGCAACAACGCCTTGGTCGGGATGCAGCCCCAGTTGAGACAGACGCCACCGAGCTCGGCCTTTTCGATAAGGGCGGTTTTGAGGCCCAGTTGGCTCGAGCGAATCGCAGCGCTGTAGCCACCGGGGCCGCCGCCGATAACCATCAGGTCATAGTCATTTACTTTGGACAAGGGCCTACCCCAGCATCATGGCGGGTGTTTCCAGCAGAGCTTTGAGCTCTGCGAGGAACTGCGCCGCGTCGGCCCCGTCCACAACCCGGTGGTCGCTGGACAGGCTGAGTTTCATGATCAGGCCGCTGGTCAGCTCCCCATCGCGGACGATGGGGCGTTGCTCTGCCGCGCCCACAGCGAGAATGGCGACCGCCGGCTGGTTGATGATGGCGTCGAAGCTGTCGATGCCAAACATGCCAAGGTTACTGATGCTGAACGTCGCACCGTCCATCTCGTCCATCGCCAGCCGACCGGTCTTGGCGCGGGTGGCCAGGTCTCGCATGGCGGTGGAAGTAGCCGCCAGGCCAAGGCTGCCTGCGTCACGCAATACCGGCATGAGCACTCCATTCTCAGCGGCGACCGCCGAGGCAATGTGTGCCTGGCTGTGCTGCTCGAGCGTTTCGCCGTCGAAGCGGGCGTTGAGCCTGGGATGGTTTTCCAGCGCCGATGCGCAGGCCCTGATCAGAATGTCGTTCAGCGAAACCTTCACATCGCTGCGGCGTGCATTGAGCATGCGACGCAGGGCCATCGCTTCATCCACGTTCACGTCAATGTTGACACGAAAATGTGGCACTTCCTGTTTGGCTTTGGCAACGACCCGTGCGATGGTCTTGCGCGCGCCCGCCAGGGTTTGCTGGCTGACGTCATCGACGCGAGAGGAGGGCGTGGTCGCAGGCGCACTCGCAGGCGCCGCCGCCGGGGCGGCCGTGCCACGCTTCGCTGCCGCGGCCTCCACGTCTGCCTTGGATACACGACCATGGCGTCCTGTATTGCGGCAGTCGTTAAGATTTACTCCCAGCTTGGCGGCGAGGCGCCGCGCAACGGGCGTCGCGTTCACTTCGCTGTCGTCCGCCGAGTGGCCGTCGAATTCGCGTGCTGCCGGCAGTTGGAGGTCCAGGTTGGCGCCCGCAGCCGCCTGACGCAGGTCGTCGAGACTCACGCGGCCATGGCGGCCCGAAGCCGTCACATTGTGCAGATTGATGCCCGACTTGGCGGCGATGCGGCGTGCCACGGGTGACGCGGGTACGTCGCTATCGTCAGGCCCCTCGCTCAATTTGCTGGTGGTCGGAGCGGGGGCAGCAGCCGGTGCGGGTGCCGTGGTTGTGTCGGAAGCAGTAGCGGGTGCCGGCGCGGCATTCGCGGGTGCTTCCTCAGGCGCGGGCGCAGCGCCCGAGCCACCCAGACCCCCAACAAACGCGTCAATTTCGGCTTCGTCGGCAGCGCCATCGGCAACCACCGCCAGCAGTCCGCCGACGGGAACGACATCGCCAACGCTTGCGCACAGACGTACTACCGTACCGGCTGCACTGGCGGTAACGGTATTGACAATTTTCGCCGTCTCCACGTCCACCACATCGGCGTTGGCGGCGAGTTGGTCACCGACGGCGACGTGCCATTCCGCGAGTTCACCTTCGGTCATCTCCATGCCCCACTTGGGCATGACGACCGCGGAAAGCGTGGCCATCAGCGACCTCCCAGGACAGCGCGTACCGCCGCCTCAATACGATCTTCGCCGGGCATGTAGGCGTCTTCGAGCGCGGGTGCGAAGGGCACGGGTGTATGCGGCGCCGTAACACACTTGATGGGCGCGCGCAGGGCACTGAACGCGTGCTCGGCAACGATAGAGGAAATATCAGCCGCAAGACCACAGCGTGGGTTGGCCTCATCCACAACCACCAGACGACCGCTGACCTCGACGCTTTCGAGTATGGCTTCGCTGTCCAGGGGTGAGGTGGTGCGCGGGTCGATCACGTCACAGTGGATACCCTCTGCCGCGAGCTTGTCGGCAACGGCGATGGCACGCGGCACCATGGCACCCATGGCGACGATAGTGGCGTCGGAGCCTTCGCGGGCAAAGGCCGCTTCGCCGAAGGGAATGGTGTAGGCCTCGTCGGGCACGGGGCACGACGTTTCGTACAGCAGCTTGTGCTCAATGAAAACCACCGGATCATCATCGCGAATGGCAGAGATGATCAGGCCTTTGGCATCGTAGGCATTGCTGGGCATCACCACCTTCAGGCCGGGGATGTGCGTCAGTACCGGGTGGAGCATGCTCGAATGCTGTGCGGCGGCCCGCAGGCCAGCGCCAGCCGTTGCGCGAATAACCATTGGGGTGCGGGCCTTGCCGCCGAACATGTAGCGAAACTTGGCGGCCTGGTTGAAGATCTGATCGAAGCACACGCCAATGAAGTCGACGAACATCAATTCGGCGATGGGGCGAAGCCCCGTGTTGGCAGCGCCCGCGGCTGCGCCGATGATCGCGGATTCCGTGATCGGTGTGTCGATCACGCGTTCACGGCCGAAGCGCGGGCCGAGACCCTTGGTCAGGCCGAAGACACCGCCGTAGGCTTCGTCGGAGCCCTTACAGCCCGCACCGCCAGCGACTTCTTCACCCATGACGATAACCGTTGAATCCCGTTCCATCTCCTGGTGCAGGGCTTCATTGATGGCTTCACGGAAGGTTTTGTTCGGATGCGCGTTAGCGGGCGCCGCCGCGTCTGCTTGAGACATTGTTATTTCCTTTTTAGTAGCTGCAGTAGACGTCGCTGTAGAGTTCTTCCATGGCGGGTTGCGCGGCAGCCAGGCCACGCTGTACGCCTTTCTCGATCGCCGCTGCGGCGTCTTCGTCGAGCTTGTCCAGCGCTGAGGTGTCCATCCAGCCTTCGCCGGTGACGCGCTCGCGGTAGATCTTCAGGCAGTCCCGGTTGGCTCTCAGGTCGTCGAGCTCGCCCTCGCCACGGTAGGCTTGGGGGTCGCCGATAAAGTGTCCGTCAAAGCGCAGAACATCGGCTTCGATACCGTAGGGCCCTTTGCCGGAGCGGCAGTGTTTGATCGCTTTTTTGGCGGCTTCGTAAACGGCGAAGAAGTCTGTGCCGTCCACTTTGTCGCAGGGAATGCCGAAGGCGCGCACGCGCTCGGCAATATCGCCTGCAACGGCGTATTCGTCACCCGTGCCTTCCGCGAGGTGGTTGTTTTCAAACACAAAGAAGTGGGGCAGGTCGAGGACGCCGGCGAGGTTCAGGGACTCCATGACCGTGCCCTGGTTGGATGATCCGTCACCACTGAAGGAAACCGCCACGTGGGGCTTGCCCAGAGTCTTCATGGACAGGGCGGCACCGTTGCACAGGGGCGGCCCTCCACCAACGATCGCATTGGCGCCGAGCATGCCTTTATCGATATCGGCAATGTGCATCGAGCCGCCCTTGCCTTTGCACAGGCCTTCGGCCTTGCCCATGATTTCGAGAATCATAAGTTCGATATCACAGCCCTTGGCAATGCAGTGACCGTGTCCCCGGTGTGTGCTGCCGATGATGTCGTCATCGCTGAGGTGAGAGCACACGCCCACGCCCACAGCCTCCTGACCATCGTAGGTGTGAACAAAGCCGGGAATGTTGCCTGCCATGAATTCCTTGATCATCCGTTCTTCGAATTGGCGGATGGTCGTCATGGTGTAGTAGGCGCTGGTGAGAAGCTCCTTGGAGTAAGCCATCTATTCTTATCCTTGAGGTGTTAAGCGGCGATCACGATACTAGGAATACGCGAAAAAAAAAGCAAGCACGATTGTTTAGAACAGGCGTAAGTGCTTGATTGTTTCTTTCGCGAGTGTTTAGCTATTAACATAGTGCCAGTTTGGCCAATAGGAAAGTAAGAAAGGAGCATCAGGACCGCTGGGGTTAGAGTGAACGCATGCATATGAACGATGGAACACCTACTGACGTGGGTGCGGACGCCGTAAGCCCGGCCGAGGCACGTGCAGAGTCCGGAATTACAGCCGGTGGCAACAGGGCCGGCAGTCGCCGCAAAATGTCCGCCGCAAAGGCTAAGTCAGCAGCAAAGAAGTCGGGTGCGACGCGACAGCGCTCGGGAGACGGGTGGCAGGCAGAAAAAAGTGCCATGACACGCACGGCAATCCTTGAGTCTGCGATCCGCTGCTTCGTGGATATGGGTTACGCGAGGACGACCACCGCCCTTATAGCGTCCGAAGCCGGCGTGTCGCGGGGTGCCATGATGCATCATTTTCCGTCTCGCTCAGCGGTGATCAAAGCGGTCGTCGCGTATCTACATGAGCAACGTCTCAAAGAATACCGTGGTCTCATGACCAATATTGACCAACCCGACCAGATGCTGACGCGCGTGGGTATCCGCAAATCTGTTGAAGCAGCCTGGCATTACGTCAATTTACCGTCATTCGTGGCCTATCAGGAGTTGCTGGCCGCAGCGCGGACCGATGCGGAACTCGGGGACGTCATGGGTGAGGTCGAACGTGATTTCGAGCGAGAGTTCCTGCGCACGGTGAAGTCTGTATTTCCCCACTGGAAGCGCCTTAAATCGCTGCAGGCGGCCCATGATCTGGTGCAGTTCACTATGGCCGGCATGGCGATTTCGCATCGCTCCAGTAATCGCAAAAAGCGCGCGTCACGGGTAATCGATCTCGTGACGGATCAACTGGCGACCATCTACGAAGTCGAACACGACTGAGGTTCGCTGCGTTGGTGGCGATACTTCGCCACCGACAATTCGTGTTGGGGTGAGGCCAGGATTGAAGGCACCTTCGTCTGTGCTTTCTTGCCCACTAAAAAAACATACTGTATTGTTTCTTTGATCCATCCAATCAAAATAAGTAAGAGGGTCAGCAATGTTTGGCAGTTTCTCCGGTAACGGAAAAATCGTTTCCATCGTGGGGGCCGGTTCCCCCGACAATATGGGGCAGGTCATGGCCCGCCGTTTTGCAGAAACCGGAGCAAAGGTGGTGGTTTCTGGTCGGCGTACCGATGTTCTGCAGCATCTCGCCGACGAGATTGACGGAGACTGGGTCGAATGCGACCTGTGCGACCGCGATTCCGTGGCTCGCATGGTGAGCACGATAGTTGAGCGCCACGGGCGCCTGGATGTCGCCATCAACTGCACCGGTTGGGGCCTGCTCACGCCCTTTTGCGATAACACCGCGGAAGAACTGGACCGCATCGTCGACCTGCAATTCAAGGGTCCCTTTGTCTGGATGCAGCGCTGTGTCGAAGTGATGGCGAAGCAGGGCTCCGGCAACATCATCCAGATTTCATCGGCCACGGCCAAAATCATGCTCGATAACCACGCGGCCTATATGGGGACCAAAGCAGGTACGGACCATGTGGTGCGCACCGTGGCGAACGAGTTCGGCCACGTTGGGATACGCGCAAACAGTATTTCTCCGGGACTTACGGCAACGCCCATGACCGCCGACGCCATGCAGAGCGCGGCGCTGGTCGAAGAGTTCCGCAAGGCGTACCCGCTCGAGCGGATCGGCACCAGTGACGACATCGCCGCCGCGGCGCTGTTCCTTGCCAGCGACGATTGCTTCATGACTGGCGAGAACCTGCAAGTGAACGGTGGGCTGTGTCTGCGACGCAATCCCCGCGCACAGGAACTGGAACAGGCCATGATCGATGCAGGTGAGATTCCTGCGAGCTAAGCCAAGTTTGACCTCTGGAGGTGAAAATCATGGGACTGCTGGATAACAAAACCTGCCTGGTTACCGGGGCGGCGTCCAACCCCGGCTTGGGACATTCGATTGCGCATGTATTTGCCCGTGAAGGGGCTGAAGTGCTTGTGACGGATATCGACGGAGAGGGCGCCCAGCGTACCGCCGAAGAGATCCTGGGCGCAGGTGGCAAGGCCGTTGCGTGGCAGCAGGATGTGTCCAGCGAACAGGCCTGGGATGATGCCGTGGAGCGTATTCGCCGCGATCACGGCAAGCTTGATGCGATCGTAAACAATGCGGGCATCGCCGTGCTTAAACCGATCGAAGAGATCACGTTGGATGAGTACAACCGTCAGATGCTGATCAATATGACCAGCGTGTTTCTGGGTACCCAGCGAGCGGTGGCGCTGATGCGCGAAAACTCCACCCGTGGATCCATTATCAATATGTCGTCTGTAGCCGCGCTCGTTGGCGTTATTGGCGTGACAGCCTATGCGGCCAGCAAGGGCGGTGTGCTCGGTTTCACCAAGGCCGTGGCGGCTGAGACCGCACGCGAGGGAATTCGCTGCAACACGATCCACCCCGGACTTATCGATACCAATATGCAGAAGCAGGCAGCGGTGGAAAACACCGCGGAATATGAGGCGCTCAACGAAGCGGTGCCCATGGGTTACATGGGCAAGCCTCAGACCATTGCCGATGCCGCGCTGTTTTTAGCCAGCGATCTCTCGTCGTACGTGACCGGTACGCAGTTGGTGGTCGATGGTGGAATGATCAATCAGTAACAATAACCACACGTTCAGGAGAAACTTTGATGGTCGAAAGTACGCACCACGATCAGCTGGAAATTCGCGCATTGTTGGACCGCTACTGCGACGGTGTTAATCAGCGCGATGCCGATATCTGGGGCAGCACCTGGGCCGAAGACGCGGTATGGGAGCTGCCTCATCTGGAGATGGAAGGCCTGCAGGGGCGTGACACCATCATCGCTGCCTGGCTCGAGGCGATGAAGCTGTTTCCCTTCGTCAACATGATGGCGCAGCCCGGCTATATCCAGGTCGACGGAGACAAGGCCACCATGCGCAGCTACACCACCGAAGTGGCGGTCACGCAGGACGGCAACGAGATTCGTCCGCGCGGTGAATACCAGGATGAGTGTGTGCGTGTAGACGGCGAGTGGAAG